>NZ_JAYMZI010000029.1:0-934 GCF_037070845.1 Bartonella numerosa | reverse complement strand
CTGTAGCGCACCCCACCAGAGAAAGTGACCCCAAAAAAGCCCGCCTTCGTAAGCTTATGTTGATAAGACAGATCACCATGAAGAACGAGCTTTGGAACTAGCTGAGCATTAAAACCCAACCCTGCTTCCAGAGAAGAACCAAAAGCACCTAACTGAAAAGCATCTCCGAGATGGACAAACTGCTTTTCCCCAAAAGCGTGAGCAAAATTAAGTTTGCCGTAAAAAGAAATAGCGTGCCCTGTCGCCACCGCAGGCAGCACCTTGACCAAACGCCCGCCAACACGCGCAACCCATTGATCAAGATTTCCCATCTTGACATCAACATTGTCAATATCACGCACACCCTTGAATGTGAGATATTGATATATAACCTGAACTTGGGGATCAAAAACAAAACCCCCATACCCCATCTCAAACACCTTTCCAGCAGTCAGAGAAGCGTTCAAAAGGCGGCCATCCAACGTCGCCGCCTTACCCCGCGCGAGGGTAGAAACATCGCCTTTAAACGTACCATAGGATACAAGACCACCAACATAAAATTCCGTATCATGCCGCATGCTACCGTATGCTGAAACCGACCATTTATCAAAGGCACTTTTTTGGCTTTGTTTGACATCCAAAGGCTGTAAAAAAAGCCTTCCATAAGTCCCCGTTATACCCATAAATGCAGTGCCGCACATACTCTCAATTGCCCACAACAAGACACCTGCATCTACTGCATTGTAATCGAACTGACCTCCATACCCATATTTCGATGCAGGGAGATCTGAATCATAACGGTAACTACTGCCATAACCACGTATGAAGAAAGCGGAAGCACCATCATCTTTTAGCATCCCGCCCAAAGCAGTCCGAAGAGACTCCAACCGCTTATTTTGGCTTTCAACATCCATCAAGCCGGCATGAAAAAAGCCATTCGGCAACAGCAAATAAG
>NZ_JAYMZI010000028.1:0-1101 GCF_037070845.1 Bartonella numerosa | reverse complement strand
GTGGACATGCCGCTCACCGATTTTATAAACCGCTGTTTTCGAGTGAGTATCATTACTTCAATCGCGTTGTCCGGTGGGCTATATCAGCAAGATATCATTGACTTTATAACAAATCTGCCTAGTGAATTGTCGGGCGCACTCATAGATAGACCATTAACGGATCAACAATTAAAAAACATAATGAACAGAGCAGCTGAGGAAGGCTTTATGCGTGCCAGTGAAGCTTTCGAAGAATCTGCTTTCTTAAATGCTGATGGGTTCCTTTACGGCATCTTTGGCGTCCTTATCTTAATCACAACGAGCTGCTTGGTTGCCATCGGCGGTGCATTCATCCTGTTAGCAAAAATCGCGCTCGCGCTTCTCGTCGGGTTAGGCCCTTTCTTTATCGTTGCTTTGCTTTGGCATCCAACTCATCGCTTCTTCGAAAAATGGGCTACCCAACTATTAAGTTATATAATTCTTGTCGTGCTCTTAGCTTTTATATTCGGTTTTATGATAGATATATTTGCAAATTATATGCAAGATATGAAGTTTGATGGTAGACAGAACGTGAGTTGCACTCTCGGCGGTTCCATTGTCCTATCCATTATCTCTGTTGTCTTTTTGCTAAAAATGTCGAGCATCGCAAATGCCTTGGCAAAAGGCATTTCGTTTGAGCATTTATGGAAATCAGGAGCAAGAAGTGGCCGATAGCCCTTAATGTGCATGAAGTCTATGGGCGTTTTCATCGCGTGGAGAAAATTTGTACCCTGGTGGAACTCATAAAAACATAAATAAAAAATAGAAATAGTTATATGTTATTTTTTAATCAAAATTGAAATAGTAATAAAAAAGTGATAGAAAGAGTCCGCCGGTCGAAAAGAGGAGCAATTAGAATGAAACAGTTTATTTTTATAGTTTTGATTGCAAACCTTTTGTCGGCTTGTGTATTGGCCCCAAAGCCGCGACAACCAAACAGTGGAAAGCGAGTTCCTGTCAACAAAACGATCCCTGTAGAGATTCAACGAGAAGCGATATGAAAAAAAAGGAAGCTAAACCGGTGAAAGCCGAACGACTTAATAGTTATTACGAGGAAAGTCGAGGTTTGGAGCGTGAACTCAT
>NZ_JAYMZI010000027.1:0-1188 GCF_037070845.1 Bartonella numerosa | reverse complement strand
AATGGCGAAGAGCAAATTTGAACGTAAGAAGCCGCATGTTAACATTGGTACGATTGGTCACGTTGATCATGGGAAGACCTCTCTGACTGCGGCGATCACCAAGTATTTTGGTGAATTTAAGGCGTATGACCAAATTGATGCGGCACCGGAAGAACGTGCACGTGGAATTACTATTTCTACGGCGCATGTTGAATATGAAACGGATAACAGGCATTATGCCCATGTTGATTGTCCGGGACACGCGGATTATGTAAAGAATATGATTACGGGTGCCGCTCAGATGGACGGCGCGATTTTGGTTGTTTCTGCAGCTGATGGTCCGATGCCTCAGACGCGTGAGCATATCTTGCTTGCACGCCAAGTTGGTGTTCCCGCGATTGTTGTTTTTCTCAATAAAGTTGATCAGGTTGATGATGCTGAGCTTTTAGAGCTTGTTGAGCTTGAGGTTCGTGAGCTTTTGTCGAAATATGATTTTCCAGGGGATGATATTCCTGTTGTTAAGGGTTCGGCGTTGGCGGCTCTTGAAGATACGAATAAAGCTATTGGCGAAGACGCGGTTCGTCTTCTGATGAGTGAGGTTGATAATTATATACCGACACCCGAGCGTCCGGTTGATCAGCCATTCTTGATGCCTATTGAAGATGTGTTTTCAATTTCCGGTCGAGGAACTGTTGTTACTGGTCGTGTTGAACGTGGTGTTATTAAGGTTGGTGAGGAAATTGAGATCATTGGGATCCGTCCGACTTCTAAGACGACTGTCACAGGCGTTGAAATGTTCCGTAAGCTCTTGGATCAGGGGCAGGCTGGTGATAATATTGGCGCGCTTCTTCGTGGTATTGATCGTGAAGGAATTGAACGTGGTCAAGTTTTGGCGAAGCCGGGTTCTGTTACTCCTCATACTAAATTTAAGGCTGAGGCTTATATTTTAACGAAAGATGAGGGTGGTCGTCACACTCCGTTTTTTACGAATTATCGTCCTCAATTTTATTTTCGTACTACAGATGTTACGGGTATAGTTTCTCTCCCAGAAGGTACCGAGATGGTTATGCCTGGTGATAATGTTGCTATGGATGTTTCTTTGATTGTTCCGATTGCAATGGAAGAAAAATTGCGTTTTGCTATTCGTGAAGGTGGTCGTACTGTCGGTGCAGGTATCGTTTCTAAAATTATTGAGTAGTAATGGTTTTT
>NZ_JAYMZI010000026.1:0-1229 GCF_037070845.1 Bartonella numerosa | reverse complement strand
AGCTGTTGGTCATGCACCTTGGGGGCTTGGATGTGCTGAATATTTTTATAACCTTTATGAACATGAAGATGGCACCAGAGAGTATGAAGAGTTTGATGGTTGCCAGTATCGTGACATGCCTAATAATACAGATTTCAGTACGAAAGCACAAGTGAAAGCATGGGTCTATGGAGGAGCAGTTCCTAAAACGGTGCTGAATCTTGAACCTCTTATCGATGAGATTAACAGGGAGATCAAGAAACTAGTAGAGGTTGTTTGATATTGGGAAAGCATAGCGAGGAACTAATCGCTATGTTTTTAGCGCCTGCTGTTATTTTAGAATTTCTCAAAAAATATTGACAAATTCTATAAACCGCTATAGCTTACTCAACAGGCTTAAAACACCTCGTAACCAATCGGTTCAGCAGTATTCCGTAAGATCTGTTGCCCATCATAAAAAGTTTTTGTCCAGGGTCTTCATGTGTATGTCCAAGGGTAACCTAAAGACGTGAAGGGCTGAATTGGTTCGGTTGTTTTAGCCCTGGATATTCAAATTTATAAAACAAAGGAACCAATATCATGAACAATTTAGTAACAATAAATGATGCTGGCATTGCTGTCACAACTTCTTTGAAAATTGCTAATGGTGTGGGAAATAGCCATGCTACTGTTATCAAGCTTGTACGCAATAATCGTAAAGATTTTGAGGAATTTGGAAGGGTTGGATTTGAAATCGTATCCTTTGAAACTACAGGTGGAAGACAAAAGAGAGAGATTGCTATCCTCAATGAAGCGCAAGCGACTTTACTCATGACGTATATGTGCAACAATGATGTGGTGCGCATGTTTAAAAAGGCACTTGTGAAAGCCTTTTATGAATTAAAAAAATATGCTGTCGATCATGATCGCGATACACGATTTGATTTACCAAGTTATTGGGATGAAATGAGACCAGCTGAAAAGGCTTTATATGTTTTGGGTCCAATTAATAAGCTCCTTGTTGAGGCTTTTAGATTAGACGTAGAGAATAAAAATTATAAAGCCTTAATTAAAGAAGCACAACATGTCTTAGATAGACCTGTAGCGAAAGCTGTTTAATTTTAAGAAATATGATTTATCTTCTCATTATTAAAGGTGGGAAGGTAGTTATACTGCATCTTTGATTGTAATAACTACTTGTTTGCCAAGAACTGTTAATGCTTGCTCGAGTGTTTGAAGCTTAGTCGGATAATTTGGATCAAGAATGCGTC
>NZ_JAYMZI010000025.1:0-1301 GCF_037070845.1 Bartonella numerosa | reverse complement strand
CGATAGGTGTGAGCGCGATAGCTGCCTTTGATGAAACACCCGTAATATACGTACTTGTTATTTGATCAAATTTATCGAAAAGCTGTGTGAACATTACGAAGGACATGGCATTTCTCTTTAACGAATTTTCACTTTTCTGAAATGTTGGCGCACATCATGCACCTCGCTCAGATTTACTGTAAGCGCCTTTTACAAGATTATCAGAGCCAACTCACATATTCCACGCCACCTCTCAAAGTCACTGAATAGCACGGAAAGTTTACCCACTCACCTCAATAAAAAAATCAGAAGTATCACCTTAAAGATACATTATATTTGATAGCCGGCATTTCCGTATTTTTGCTATAAAGGATTTGTACATTGCGCTTACGCTTCAGCCGGCTGATGAGTGCTTGCTCGATATTCCTTAAGTGCGCGACCATTTGCAGTTTCGTGGCTTCATTCTGGATTATAGCTAATGTCCCCTTAAGGCGCGCTTGTAACGCGGCAATGCTCTGTGCATCCTTTGCACCTTTAACTTCCTCTAACAACTTTGAGATTTGATAAAAACGATTTTCTGTGTAGTCAAAAATTTGCAAGCTTACGGCTTTATCCATGATATCCGCATACTGACTACGCTCATCGATAGTTTCGCGTGCGTCATCTACAGAAGATCCGCGAAGATAATTCTCTTCTTGTATAATCTTTTTAAACAACTCCGGCATCTTATCATCAACTTGTGCCTGCTCTGCGGTATCATAAATAAATTGTGGACCTTTAAGGACAAGACTCTTTTTACCATCTAAAGTACTGAGAGATTTCCAGCTGGCCTGCGGATTCGGCGCGCTTGATCGACCACGAGACAGATGAGATGCACCACCTGGGAAATACGACTTACCTCCATACTTGCCTGGATATATAGGTGGCGTGTTCCCTTTGCCTACTTTATCCTTCTGCCAATATTGCCCACCATAGCTAATATCACCGAAATTATCAAAATCATCAAGATTGTTACCACCACTCATTCCCAAACTCGGCACTCCAAGAACCGCGCTTACCATTACTGCAACGATAAGTTTTTTCATAATCTTCTCCGTTTAATTTTCACATACCGTAAAAAAAATCGGTAATTATAATTGCCGTAAAATTGCCATCTATTTTTCACGCTGTTCTGCGAGATTTGACAAACTCACTAATGAGTTCACGCTCCAAACCTCGACTTTCCTCGTAATAACTATTAAGTCGTTCGGCTTTCACCGGTTTAGCTTCCTTTTTTTTCATATCGCTTCTCGTTGAATCTCTACAGGGATCGTTTTGTTGAC
>NZ_JAYMZI010000024.1:0-1499 GCF_037070845.1 Bartonella numerosa | reverse complement strand
GAAGCGATATGAAAAAAAAGGAAGCTAAACCGGTGAAAGCCGAACGACTTAATAGTTATTACGAGGAAAGTCGAGGTTTGGAGCGTGAACTCATCAGTGAGTTTGTCAAATCTCGCAGAACAGCGTGAAAAATAGATGGCAATTTTGCGGCAATTATAATTACCGATTTTTTTTACGGTATGTGAAAATTAAACGGAGAAGATTATGAAAAAACTTATCGTTACAGCAGTGGTAAGCGTAGTTCTCGGAATGCCAAACCTGGGGATGAGTGGTGGTAACAGTCTCGATGATATTGATTTCAATAGCATTAGCCGTGGTGTGCACCACAGTTATGGTAGGCCGGGATCTTGGCAAGGAGATTGGCAGAGAGGTCCAAC
The DNA here is from genome assembly GCF_037070845.1 of Bartonella numerosa. Lineage (NCBI taxonomy): Bacteria > Pseudomonadati > Pseudomonadota > Alphaproteobacteria > Hyphomicrobiales > Bartonellaceae > Bartonella > Bartonella numerosa. Next base: position 1,122 of record NZ_JAYMZI010000024.1, on the reverse strand, counting down.
AGTTAAAGGAAACGGTATGTCGACTTCACATTCAAGTAAGTACGCCAAACCATCTTTTGCAGATACGCCTGGTTTTTCTCGTGGTAAACCAAATACATTGGATCCAAAAGCCAGCTGGAAATCTCTCAGTACTTTAGATGGTAAAAAGAGTCTTGTCCTTAAAGGTCCACAATTTATTTATGACACCGCAGGGCAGATACGAGTTGATGATAAGATGCCGGAGTTGTATAGAAAAGTCAGAAGAGAAGAGGATTATCTTCGCAAACGTTCTTTGGATGATGCACGCGAAACTATCGATGAGCGTAGTCAGTATGCGGATATCATGGATAAAGCCGTAAGCTTGCAAATTTTTGACTACACAGAAAATCGTTTTCATCAAATCTCAAAATTGTTAGAGGAAGTTAAAGGTGCAAAGGATGCACAGAGCATTGCCGCGTTACAAGCGCGCCTTAAGGGGACATTAGCTATAATCCAGAATGAAGCCACGAAACTGCAAATGATCACGCACCTGAGAAGCATCGAGCAAGCACTTATCAGCCGGCTGAAGCGTAAGCGCAATGTACAAATCCTTTATAGCAAAAATACGGAAATGCCGGCTATCAAATATAATGTATCTTTAAGGTAATACCTCTGATTTTTTCTTATCGGAGAGATAAGACCGGTGGGTTTTCCGTGCTATTCGGTGATTTTGAAGAATAGCGCGGAATATGTGAGTTGGCTCTGATAATCTTGTAAAAGAGCGTTTACGGCAGATTGTAGCAAATATGAGCGAGATGCATGATGTGCGCTAACATTTCAGAAAAGTGAAAAATTCGTTAAAGAGAAATGCCATGTCCTTCGTAATGTTCACACAGCTTTTCGATAAATTTGATCAAATAACAAGTACGTATATTACGGGTGTTTCATCAAAGGTAGCTATCGCGCTCACACCTATCGTGTCGGTGGGTATAACTATTGCCTTCATTGTATATGGGTGGCTTATCATTCGCGGTGCAGTGGACATGCCGCTCACCGATTTTATAAACCGCTGTTTTCGAGTGAGTATCATTACTTCAATCGCGTTGTCCGGTGGGCTATATCAGCAAGATATCATTGACTTTATAACAAATCTGCCTAGTGAAT
>NZ_JAYMZI010000023.1:0-1912 GCF_037070845.1 Bartonella numerosa | reverse complement strand
ATTTTACATTTAATTAAAGGGAGGGAAATCGGACATGTCAACTAAGTTGTCTTGGACGAGACTTAACGCAGGCGAATGGATGAATGAGGTCTCTTGTTTATCTCCAGAAGAGAAATGTATCTATGTGATGCTGCGGTTTCAAATGCTTTATACTGGTGAACCTCTTTTGAATGACTTAAAGGCATTAGCTCTTTACGTTGGTTATCCAGTGAAAACATTTATCAAAGCTTTAGAGTTTTTATTACTTAAGAAGAAGCTTATTCGTTTAGAAGATAACCGTTTATGGAATTTAGATGTTGAAGCGGAATTAAACGATAGCAAAGAAAAATCAGAAGCAGCATCAAAAGCAGCTAATTCTAGATGGCATAAAACAAAAGGTAAAAATGACGATAAAAATGAAAGCGCATATGCGGATTGCATGCAGAGCGCATGCGATGCGCATAGTGTTGCGCAATGCGACCGCAATGCCATTAACATTAACAATAACATATACAATAAAAAAACTAATACTATCGTATTAGCAAAAAAAGAAATTGGTTCTGAAAATTTAGAAACAACCGATTTGGTTGAAGAGCCAATCGAGGATGATGCTCTCAAAAGCCAATCAGAACAAATCGAAACATCATCAGAAAACCAACCACCCATTCACGAGCAAGAAAGCGTTCCTAAGAAAGCGAAACGAACGAAAGCTAATCGGGGCTGTCGTATTCCTGCTGATTTTGAACCGGATTACGATTTTGCGCTTGCAGAGGGTTTGCCACTAGAGCGTGTGAAAGTCGAAATGGCAAAATTTCAAGATTACCGGCGTTCAAAAGCCGGAGCAAATGCAACCAAAATCGATTGGCAAGCAACATGGCGTAACTGGGTAAGAAATTCAAAAAAATACGCAATTAACGACAATGGTGGAAACAGTGGTGGAAACAATGGAAACTTTTCAAAAGATCAAAGAATTCGTGGTGGTACCGGAGAGACAATCCGTAACCTTATCCGTAAAGCAGGATTTAGCGACCCCACTTAAAAATATTGCACAACAGATGGTGCAATGCGTCACAAGGGAGTATCCATGGAGCTTGATCAATGGCATGAAATTAACACCAGCACTAGAGGAACAAGCTTTTGCAACTTATCAGACAGTTCAAAACTTACTTGCCTTGAAAGCGTCTGTTGAAGACATTGCAGAGGCTCTTGATGTGCTTGAAGGTGGTTTGACAATGCAAAAAGTTTCGAATGCAGAGGCACGTGCAAAGGCTTATATCGTTGCTCTTAATGGCATTTCGTTATGGGCTTTGTTGCAGGCTGTTAAAAATCTTATACGTGGAGAAGCCAAAGGCATGTCAACGACGTTTGTTCCTTCATGTGCTGATCTTGCACAGTATTGTCGTGATTTGGAAAGCAGTCTTCTTGGAGTTGCTGAGAAAGTTTTTATCGCTGTTGAAAATACACGCAACAAGGCATTGGGTGGTAAACGCATTTTATTCACGAGAATAGGCAAGCCTAGCGAAGAGCGTCACAACGATGATCGTTCAAACGCGGCTTAAAGACAGCAAAATAGTGAAAAGTGCCGATCGTTTTGAGATTAGATATGCGTTAAACAGCTAAAAAGGCACCCTACAGAGCGATTTAGGGATTTTATGATAGAAACCACATCCGCAACACAAAACGCTCTGTACGATCAAATTTGAGGCAAATAAGGCCATTGATGAAATTGGATTAAGAGATGCGAATTTTAAAACATTTGATCCTTAAAGAACGGAAACAGCCGGCACAAAAAAAGTTTGTTGCAACAGCTGTTGGTCATGCACCTTGGGGGCTTGGATGTGCTGAATATTTTTATAACCTTTATGAACATGAAGATGGCACCAGAGAGTATGAAGAGTTTGATGGTTGCCAGTATCGTGACATGCCTAATAAT
>NZ_JAYMZI010000022.1:0-2217 GCF_037070845.1 Bartonella numerosa | reverse complement strand
GGCGCGTTTTCCTGCAAAAGAGAATTACCGTTGACCGATTTCGCATCCTCTCCGAGGAGATTAACGCGAACTCTCGTTGTACCGAACGCGTGCCCTTCAATTAAAACACGATCGGTCTTTTGCTCAACTACAGGAGAATTATCGCTCCACTCAGAGTTCAACTGGAGCACGGCGCTGTCTTCTGCACCATAAGCAGGAAGAACGGTCGAATTTGCACCTTCTCTCCGTAACCTAGACCCTATGTGCAATACCTGGTAACGATCGTCTATTGGCTTCTCGAAAATCACAGAGCTATTTTTTACGCTCAAGACGGAGAGATTAGAATATGAAGATACTGAATCTGCACTAAGCCCAAAATTATTAGGTAGAGTGCTACTGTTAGGAACTGTCTTCCTACCAGGTTTGAGAAGCCATTTCGTTCCATTATCTAGATCGAAGACCGTTACGCTCTCTCCTGATGTTTGCGCTCGACCTTCCAGGTGTGAACGGTCAGCCGTCAATAAAAGGACAGGACTTGATTCCCTGTTTTTTCCATTCATTGAATCCTTAGTATCTTGTCCGCTTCTTGACAAAATATTAGCGGAGATCGTCGAATCTTTAAGAAGAACCACGCCACCCGCGAACATTGCATCAACACCAACACCATTTTCAACAAAAACCTTTGTATTCTCTAACACTACCTCATTGGTTGTACTTTCGAAGGAAATTGGCCGACTCTCACGAGAAACGCTTCGTGCATGCCGTTCTCTCGTGGTGGCGACTGAATGATTCCGGAAAAAGATACCATGCGCATCGCGATCACTCGTGACATTCACCATTGAATCCTTAAGGGTGATAGAGCCACCCGCAACCAGCATGGCAGTCTCTGCCGCTGTTACGGTAATATTTGTAGCATTAATAGCCCCACTGTCCGATGCACTCAACGCGACAAAACCCGAACTAACTGTTCCACCACGTAGTTCTATTTTTGATCCTGTTCCCTCTGCCAGCACAGAAAAAAACTCATCGTGTATTACAGCATTTTCGCGAACCACAACGTCGTTACTTTGGGCTGTAATCCTAGCTCGCATATCCTTCCCGGATCCTTGCAGAGAATTCTCAGGTTTTGCCAGTTCATTAGATTTTGTGTTCACTGTTTCTGAGGCTTTTTTCTCAGAATTAGCTTTATCTTTGTTATCAATTACGGCGCTATCACTTTTTGCTGAGGTTTCAGCTTGTTTGGTTTTTTCAGTCTTTTGCACCGAAGCACCAGATCGTTCAGCAGACTTTCCATTTATTACTGTAGATTTAGCAGGCGCAATTCTTCCGACCGGAGCCGATGAAGAACCTGCAGGAGTGAGTGTCCGCGCCACGTTTTCCCGAGAAACTGGAGCTAGACGTTCTAAAGAGTTCATGCCATGCCCGAGTGATTTCTGAGATTTTTCAAGCTCTAGCTTCTTAACCACACGCTTATGGTGCTCTTCTTCTTTACGTTTCTCAGAACTTTTTTTCTCGTCTTGTGATTTTTTTAAAGCCTTAAGTTCATATTCCTTGTATTCACCGTTTTTGAATCCAGGGGTCAAACCAGGGGTCAAATATAAACCTTTATAACCAGAATATTCCTGCCCAACCGTATTCGTTACATTAGTTGTAGTCACACCGTTTCTAAGTGGAGAAGTCATGGCTTCATTTGAGGCGTAAGACAGGCTAGAATGAGAACAAAGCAAAACCCCGGAAACTGTGCATAATAAGAAGCTTTTTTTCATGTAAATCTATTCCCTAAATACCCACCCCCCTCTCTAAATAAAAGTCAAAGAGCTTTTAATTGATTACGTTTTTGTTGTAAATATCAAAACAAATTATTTACCATCATTTTTTATATTTTGAATGGATTTCATGTTTTTTAAAAACATGATAATTTTTCATGAACCATCAAGATATAAACGTAAAATCGTTTATTTATGGACTTTTTTCATACATATTGTATATTTTTTTGGAATGAAGTAAAAAAGGTTTCTTGTTATTTCATCAATTTTGTACAGTTACTTCTTATGATAATTCTAAACTTATTACGATGGTTTTGATATTTTGATTAAAATATACTTTTATTAACGAAAAAGGCAGCACAATGTGCTGCCTTACAATAGGGCTTATAACTACCGGAACATATTTCAAAAACGGTAGCTGATCCCACCAGAAAAGTTTGTTCCAGATACACAGGTTATTTGGAGCCTGTGG
>NZ_JAYMZI010000021.1:0-2354 GCF_037070845.1 Bartonella numerosa | reverse complement strand
GGATCAAAACACGATCAGTCCGTTGGTTATCATGCGAACCATCAGCATATAAAAATGTATTAAGATAGAGGCTTGCATTACCGCTCGCCCTATAAACCTCCCCAATACCTCCTCCGATATGAAGCGTTCGATGATGACGAAGGCGAGAAGATCCTGGATCTCCAAGTTTGACAGAACTATCCCGAATGGCTAAGAACGAAAGAGACGAAACACCACCATCCGACCCATCCAAATTTCTCCGCTCATCCCGCGACAAAATCCACATTGAATTGTCACTCAAATGCAACCTACCTCTAGAACCCTGCCCCACATAGCTCCCTCCTTTAAGAGTAGACTTATCCGCTAAAATTTCTATAGAAGCACCCCTTTCAACTTTTAACAATAAATCCCCCGAACTTAGAGCACTTTTATACAGACCAACAACCCCATGAACAGGATCAGCACCATAGACAGCCACATTGTCGACGGAGAATTTCGTCTCATCCAAATCAACAGAATTCAACTGCGGAAAAACCCCCACCCCCAGAGCCACATCGCGCCTGTACCCCTCCTCTTCGCGCATGTTATCATCTTCCCGAAAATATATACCGTAGCTCGCCCTCCCCCTCACATGAACGGAGGAGACTCTAATGTCAACCCTATTAGCTTTCACCATAGCGGCAGCATCCCCGCCTTCCCTCAACCCCTCGGATGATAAATCCGAACTATGACGGCGCCCCCTCAACAACACACCATGAGTGTCAGTAACATCAATATCTCCATTCTCAAAACCAACAGTACCCCCCTTATCCAAGAGAAAAACCGTATGGTCTCTCTGATTTTTTTCCAAACCATCCCTTGAAATCTTAACACCATCAAGCATAACTGACCCACCAAACGATGCAAAAACTCCATGATTCTTTCGGAAATTAATCGCCCCACCGCTCATCTTAATTTCCGCACCACCAAAACTGTACAGGCTCGCCCGATCATAATTCGCCAAAACAGCACCGTCACTTGTTTCAATCATTACGCCATCCAAAGCGACGGACGTCGGTACCCCCACTGCTTGTACAGCCGTCTCAACCCGCTGAATAAACCCGTTCTTGACTTCAACTTTTCCATTGCTGGCGTGAGCAGCCACCACCGCATTTTCAATGGTAAAATTTTCTAAAGAAATCTCACCACCCTCAGATACAGACACACCACGCGTATAAGGAGTGCCCGGAGCCTCACTAACAATAGCCACATTCCTCCCCACCAACCTAGTTTTTATCTTTCCTGCATTACTTTTTTGCTCCGCATCTCCCTTCACCGTCACAGCAACGCGACTACCACTACGCCTGCCAGCACCCTCCTTGGTGATCTTAAAGGTTTTTCCACTAATGGCATCATTCTCTCCGCATATCTTGCATGAATAATATTCCCCATGAAACGAGGTAGAATGACCGCCGCCAACATAATCATGAAAAAAGCCCTGATGGACTCTGTCGCACACCTCCCCCTTATCGCAGTAAGTAACGGCACGCCGATTACCGTCATAATAGTAAGCGACACTCTTCCCCCCGCTATAATCGACATCAACATAGCCACTGCCGGAGTAGACACTAGACCCAAGATCCCCTCCTTCCTCCCCCCTGACTTCGTTTTGAAGAAGAGAAAAAACGGCCGCTGCAAAAACACACAAACGTAAACGATTCCCACACAACCTGATCATAGCTCCATCGAAACTCCTTTTTCCTTACTGAAAAAGACGAAAAGGACGCGACAAACCGCTCGCACACAGAAGGACATCCACCAATGCTGAAAGATACTCTCCAAACGGGAATAAATGCACACAGCACTTATTACGTGTATAATACATTGTGTGTTATATGTAAAGAAGGAATAAAACTATAACGTGCAATTCAATTAAATAACATCTTAAAATTGTTGGCTTATGGGAATTCAAATTGCTATGAAAGAAAACATTTGAAAACGCTACACGCCGGTACCAAACCCTCTGTTCTTTTCCTAAAATAAACCAAGGGATTTAAAAAAAAACATCTTATTCAATGAGATGGAATAACACAGACACAGAGCAACGTTCATCCCTCAAAAGCCAATCTAACAAGAAAGCATCACTACTCTTTGTTTCACAAATACCATGAAAATAGCAATTTTTATCCGACTACAAACACAAAAGGCAGCACAACGCACCGCCTTTTTACTTTATTTCGAAGTTCAACTATACCCTACTCACTAAAACCTGTAGCGCACCCCACCAGAGAAAGTGACCCCAAAAAAGCCCGCCTTCGTAAGCTTATGTTGATAAGACAGATCACCATGAAGAACGAGCTTTGGAACTAGCTGAGCATTAAAACCCAACCCTGCTT
>NZ_JAYMZI010000020.1:0-2445 GCF_037070845.1 Bartonella numerosa | reverse complement strand
GACGCATTCTTGATCCAAATTATCCGACTAAGCTTCAAACACTCGAGCAAGCATTAACAGTTCTTGGCAAACAAGTAGTTATTACAATCAAAGATGCAGTATAACTACCTTCCCACCTTTAATAATGGGAAGATATAAGTTTCATGATGAAGCTAAGCTGCTTTTTCAGGAAAGCTTTTTAAATTTGGATCATAAGCCTTCAAAAAAGGCTCCATCACTTGAGGAAACTCTGAACTTCCAAAATCTGTCAGAACTGCCAAAGTTTTAATAACATTGGGAACCTCATCTTGAAGCTTTAAAACAAGAGTATTCTCTATTACGCTCATGGTCTTAACTATAGCATTACAATCGTTATCTCCGAGACGATCATCATTGCAAAGGTGAAACAACGCTATCCATGAATCACATAAAGCATCAATACTTGTACTCATTGCACACCTCCATGGATTTGTTCTCTTAAACATACCAAGCCTTTTGTTGTGATCTTCGTTGAAGGCAGGATTTTCTCTGTTCCATCAGGTCTTTGAATGGTAATAGTTGAACAATCCATCAAACCTCTCTTGATCTTATCTTGATAAGGCAACAATGGAGAACCCGGAGCACGGCGATAAACCCAATCATGCCCACGTAAGTAATCCGTTAAATCCTTTGGTCGTATCTCTAAGACTTTGGCTGCTTCTGTAAGACCAAACAAACCATCAGAACGCGTTAAGCTTTCTAGAGCTTGTGCTTTTGGTTTGAGCTCAGCAATGGTAGTATTTTTCTCTTCAATTTGACTTTGTAGATGTGTCAAAAAGCCAATCATCGCTTCAGGACTAGAATAATCAATCTGTGGGGCAGCAACTTGCTTTTCTAATTCTTGCCAGCGGTCAACTATTTTTGCTCGCAGTGTAGTGCTGTAACCCGATACCAATATAAGACATTCACGCTTGGGAAGATTGTAGCAAGGAAGCGTACGACCTGTTGAATCCCTATATAATCCTGAAAATTCACTCAGCCCAAATTTGGGCTCAGTGTCTTTATTGGATAATTCTCTCAACATTTTCTTAATATCACGCATGACATGCTTATGCTGCTTCCCGCACAATTCTGCTATCTCACGGCTAGACATAGTTTGAACTGCGGTACCATTATTAACACTGTCCGATATCTTGATAAGAGTGTTCATGATGAACCCCTACATGTTAGATGTTTTTCATTGACACTCTAAAAGAGTGCCGGGTGCTGAAAAACACGGCATGTAGTCCGTCGTTACACTTTCCCCGTAAAGGTATTGTATAGTGTAACCACACCCGACGTAACCACTGTACACTTGTAGTACACAACGAGTCAAAGCTTTTAACGTGCGGGAAATCAATTGCTTCGGAAATCAAACCGCTACATGTCTTAAGGTGTTTTTCAAGCACCTTCTCCAACGATAGACATATTCTTGCCCCATTGTCAATAGGTGAAATAGCTTTCTGTTCTATCTGTCCTTGTAGATGTGTTAAGAAGCCAATCATCGCTTCAGGACTAGAATAATCAATCTGTGGGGCAGCAACTTGCTTCTCCAATTCTTGCCAGCGATCAACTATTTTTGCTCGCAGTGTAGTGCTGTAACCCGATACTAATATAAGACATTCACGCTTGGGAAGGTTGTAGCAAGGAAGCGTACGACCTGTTGAATCCCTATATAATTCAGAAAATTCACTCACCCCAAATTTGGGGGCAGTATCTTCATCGTATAATTCCTCAAGCATTTTCTTGATGTCACGCATAACGTGATCATGCCGTTTGCCACACAATTCTGCTATCTCAAGGCTAGACATAGTTTGAACTGCAGTACCATTGCTAACACTGTCCGATATCTTGATAAGAGTGTTCATAATGAACTCCTTGTTGTAAACTGTTTTTCATTGACGCTCTAAAAGAGTGCCGGGTGCTGAAAAACACGGCAACAAGCCCGTCGTTATGCTTTCCCCACAAAGGGTATTGTATAGCATAACCACACCCGACAAAATCGTTATACGCTTCTCGCATACAATGAGTCAAAGCTTTTAATGTACAGGAAAAGATTGTTCCGGCAATCCATCCGCTTGTTGTTTTAAGGTGTTTTTCAAGCACCTTCTCCAACGATAGACATATTCTTGCCTCATTGTCAAGCTCCTTTCACTGTAGAGCTCTCCGATCTGTAAACATACTTATTCCCTAGCGGCTTCCGATAACTTTTTGATGCCTTGATTAATCTCATCGATAAGAGGTTCAAGATTCAGCACCGTTTTAGGAACTGCTCCTCCATAGACCCATACTTTAACTTGTGCTTTCGTACTGAAATCTGCATTATTAGGCATGTCACGATACTGGCAACCATCAAACTCTTCATACTCTCTGGTGCCATCTTCATGTTCATAAAGGTTATAAAAATATTCAGCACATCCAAGCCCCCAAGGTGCATGACCAACAGCT
>NZ_JAYMZI010000019.1:0-2704 GCF_037070845.1 Bartonella numerosa | reverse complement strand
CACATAGATACATTTCTCTTCTGGAGATAAACAAGAGACCTCATTCATCCATTCGCCTGCGTTAAGTCTCGTCCAAGACAACTTAGTTGACATGTCCGATTTCCCTCCCTTTAATTAAATGTAAAATCGCTAAAGCATCTGCTTCATTATCATCACAAGGCGCATGCCCTTTTGCGTGCATTGCCCTAATCATTTCTTCTTTTGAAGCATTTCCTTTGCCGGTTGTTTCTTTCTTAATTGTGCCAACTGGAATACCTTCATATGGTATCTGATGATGTTCACACCAAGCCGTTAAAGTTGCTAGAAAACCACCGTAAACATGCGCTGCATCGGTACCAACGTGACGACGCACCTCTTCAAAATACACTGCATCAATGTGATTTGCTGCCATCATGATCTCTGTAAGCCATTGCTTAAAATGCAGGTAGCGCATCCCACCGCCTTCAAAACGACGTGGTTGAAAATTAACTGTTCCACTTATTATGTGATCATCTGCACCACAGATCGCCCAGCCCGTCTTCGTACCGAGATCAAGACAAAGTGTGGTTTGTGAAGTAAAATCCATAATCTCCTCTAAAAATATTGCGTATTCGTATGTGCGCTATAATGGAGCGCTTAAACTGGTTCTCTTGCAAAAATGTTTTTGAAAAAATACCCTCTCGTTGGTTCTAAAAAAGCGAGGGGAAACATATGGAAAATATGATCTTACTTGATAAGATGGCTCATGTAAGCGAATGAGCATTGTAACACATATCTCTCTGTCCAATTTTATTAACAAGATCAATCATCTGGTCTTTGCTTATAGTGATCTGGTGCTGATTATTTGCCATCTCTGTTTTTGCTCCAGTTTAAGAGTATGAACTGTATTGCTGTTGCTCATCATTAACGATAGGATGTATTCGTACAAGTAGAAGTTATTGACTCTGATCCATCCAATGCAGTAAATCCCTCCATTACATTAAATGTATCTTGCCTCTGTTCTGTCATTAAAAGAGAAGTATCGTGAGATTTATTATCATATGTATGAAGAAACCAATTCAGCGTTACCCAAGATGGACCTTTGGATTTAGATAATTGAATAATTATGTTCCAATATCTCGGAGAAATTCTATTTCGGTCGCGCATTTTGCGCGCGGCTTCGTAGCTACATCCAACTTGTTCTGCAAATTGGCTTATAGATCCCCAAGAATCAATCAAATTTTTAACAGAAAAATTATTAATCATAACAACAGCAGTACATTATGTACATTTTAAAATCAAGACAAAATCGTACAAAATGAATGAAAAAATCGTGGATAATACACACATGATTCATTTGCCAAAAGATAGACTTAAAATAGCGCGCAAAAATGCTGGATATGCGACACCAACCGCAGCTGCGCGCGCCATATCAAGCCTCAATGTCAATACCTTAACTAGCCATGAAAATGGAAATCGCGCTATTTCACGCCAAATAGCCGTGCACTATGGTAAAATATTTAATGTCGACCCAGGATGGATTTTGTATGGTGAATCGCTCTTAGAAAACCCAAGCCTCAATACAAGTGTTCCTCTAATTTCATGGGTTAGCGCTGGAGAATTAAGTGAGCAAGATAGTATAATAGATTTTTCAGATTATCCAATAACAGAAACTGTTAACCTTCCTGCAGGAAAATGGATTGCTCTGCGCGTTGATGGCTCATCTATGAATAAAATTAGCCCCCCAGATTCCATAATATTTGTAAATATGAAAGATAAAAAACTTGTGCCAAATGCCTGTTATGTAATTGCAGATGAAACTGGACAAGCAACATATAAACGATACAGACCTAATGATAATCCCCCTTTTCAGCCAGCATCATACGATAAAACGATAAAAGCCCCAAAACTTGAAGGTGCCATTTCTATAATAGGTCGTGTACGACGTACTGTTCTTGAAATGTAAACGTAATGATGCACGTTATTTACATGATCAATAAACAGCTGAAATAAGGAAGCAAACAATTTGTTTTATAAAGTACCTACTATCTTCTGTTAAAACAACGACTTCATCACCGCAATAGTCGCTTATTGGTTTTGTTTGCAAATGTTTAACTACGATTAAATCTCCATCTTTATACACAGGATACATAGAAGTTCCACGAACCACGAATCCTAATGCCTCAAAAGGTAAATTAAAGGACATTGCAACTGTCTTAAATCCGTCTTCTAGAATTTGCTCAATATCGGTATCAATTTCTAATCCCGCTCCTACAAATCCCACAATAGGAATAAGTGTAGTAATTTGGTTGTGGCTTTTTAAACTTTTTTATAAAATTCTAGAATTGCATCTCTACTCGATCCTCTAGGATCGACTTCACCTTTTAGCCATCTCGAGATGGCTGCTTGTTAAAAGCATACACTTACTAAGCATAAAATTAAATCAATTCATCATTATTTTATTTTTAAAAATAGTACATAATGTACTTGACCATATTCAGTACATTATGTACTTATATATTCATATTACAATTCACACACAAACAATCGCTTACAGGCACTAGAGGGGTAAAATTATGAAAAAGCCAATTTTTATAAATTCAGATGAAATTTTGTTAATCGTCTACAATGATGGAGATCACGTTGCTAAATCGGGACCATTCTATGACGAATTTGATATTTTGAAGGTTCTTGAAGGCACAGAAGGCGCAACAAAAATCCTTTGTATCGATAATTCAACGAAGCA
>NZ_JAYMZI010000018.1:0-2927 GCF_037070845.1 Bartonella numerosa | reverse complement strand
TCGTCTACAATGATGGAGATCACGTTGCTAAATCGGGACCATTCTATGACGAATTTGATATTTTGAAGGTTCTTGAAGGCACAGAAGGCGCAACAAAAATCCTTTGTATCGATAATTCAACGAAGCACTGTGAAGATATCAGCGAAGAAATTGCAGAAGCATACATCAAGGAAAACGATATTCTTCAATTCAACAGCACTGGACATCCTTTTGTAGAAGAGAGCGATGCCTTTGATGCCTTTTATGACGAAATAGCAAAACAAGAATATGAAGATATACTATACGGCACCTATGAACAACAGCATCGCCTACGCCTTTGTGACGTGATCTAGAACTACCAAAGACGTTTTAGAAAATACTCCCTTTTAATCCAATAAATATGAAATTCGTAATGAAAAGCTTTTCGCTATTCGGCGCGATGAATACTGGAGTTCATCATGAACACTCTTATGAAAATTACAGGAAGCATTGTTGACAGTGCGACAATTCAAACTATGTCTAGCCTTGAGATAGCAGAATTGTGTGGCAAACGGCATGACAATGTTATGCGTGACATCAAGAAAATGCTTGAAGAGCTGTACTTTGAAGGAGGTCTCCTCAAATTTGAGGGCACCTATTTAGATAAGCAAAACAAGCTTCAAAACTGCTATCACTTGCCTAAACGTGAATGTCTTATATTAGTATCGGGTTACAGCACTACATTACGAGCCAAGATAGTTGATCGCTGGCAAGAATTGGAGAAGCAAGTTGCTGCCCCACAGATTGACTATTCTAGTCCTGAAGCGATGATTGGCTTTTTGACACATCTACAAAGTCAAATTGAAGAGAAAAATACTACCATTGCTGAGCTCAAACCAAAAGCACAAGCTCTAGAAAGCTTAACGCGTTCTGATGGTTTGTTTGGTCTTACAGAAGCAGCCAAAGTCTTAGAGATACGACCAAAGGATTTAACGGATTACTTACGTGGGCATGATTGGGTTTATCGCCGTGCTCCGGGTTCTCCATTGTTGCCTTATCAAGACAAGATCAAGAGAGGTTTGATGGATTGTCCAACTATTACCATTCAAAGACCCGATGGAACAGAGAAAATCCTGCCTTCAACGAAGATCACAACAAAAGGCATCGGCGTCCTTTCTCAAGAACTGCAAAAACAAAATCTGCATTAATCAATGAATTTACAGTCTTAAAAGATAAACTTGCAACAACCCAAAACAATCATTTTAAACAAAAGCGTGACTCACGCCACGGATGAGTTGCGTACAAATAAGGATATTAAATGACAAATTCACCCTTAGCCCTTATGGCAAACAAATATGGTTTTTCCCATGACGAATTTCGAAAAACTATTATCAAAACTTGTATCAATTATAATTTTTCTGACGAAGAGTTTGCTGCCTTTATCTCTGTCGCCAATAGTTATGGTCTCAATCCCCTGACAAAAGAAATTTATGCACTTCCCAAAAGAGGGGGAGGCATTATACCTGTTGTCTCTATTGATGGATGGATTAAAATCATTAAAGCAAATCCAAATTTTGATGGCATGACCTTCCAAGACCAACTCGACAATAGCGGCAATCTGATTGCAATTAAATGTGCAATCCGCTTAAAAGACATTCAAGACCCTATAGAGGTCACCGAATACTTATCAGAGTGCAAACAAAAAACAGACACCTGGCAAAAATACCCTGCACGCATGTTGCGTCATAAAGCCACCATACAATGTGCTCGCTATGCCTTTGGGTTTTCTGGCATTTATGAAGAAGACGAAGCTACACGTATTAATGGCACAAACAACAATACACAAAGTCAACTTATTTCGAGTGAAATGCTTTTGCAAATCCAAGAATTAATGCATCAAACACAAACTCAGGAAGCAAATCTGCTGGCTTTCGCAAAGGTTGAAAGATTGAGCGATCTGTCTTGTGAAAAAGCACAAACTGTCTTGGCAGGTTTAAAGAAAAAACAACACTTAAAAATAACTGAAGCACAACACCTCTTACCATCACAAGAACAAGATGCCGAATATATTCATATCCAAGATATCGAATATGCGCCAACGCAACAACAACAAGCAGAGGCGGTGTGAAATGGAACAAAGAACAGCACAATGGTTTCAAGCACGATTAGGGAAAATCACCGCCTCAAACATTTATAGCGTTATCAATAAAACAGCAAAAGGACTGCCCACAAGCAAATATGGCGACTACAAAATCAAACTCATCACAGAACGCTTAACAGGAGAGGTAATCCCCTATTATGAAAGCGACGACATGCAATGGGGTGTTGAGCATGAAGAAGATGCAATCGAAGAATATAGCTTCATTTATGATGCCGCTGTAACAAGATGCGGTTTTGTGCCTCATCCAACAATTGAAATGGCCGGGGCAAGCCCTGATGGTCTCATTGGAGAGTATGGATTAATCGAAGTCAAATGCCCAAGATCAACAACCCACATCCGCTTCTTTATCAATAATGAGATCAAGCCTGAATATCTTGCCCAAATGCAATTTCAAATGGCTTGTACAGGACGAAAATGGTGTGACTTTGTGAGCTACGATCCACGCTTTACTGGCCACTCAGCCCACTTACGTCTCAAAATATGTCGCATACACCGTGATGAAGAGCAAATCGAACAAATCAATGAAACCGTCAAAGCGTTTTTAGCAGAGATAGAACAAGATATGGAACAAATCTCAATAAAAGCCGCTTAACGCTATGGGGGTGCTCTCCCTCCTCTGAGCACCCTCGCCCTCTTTCATAACAACTTTTCAGGAAATGCGTGCTTCACGCCACAGATAAATTGTATCTAAAATTAGGAGAACAGATATGGCACATCGCCCTCCCACCATAACCCAGCCAGCCATTGCTCGTGCCCTAAGAGAAGCTAAAAAACAAGGATGCGAACTAATGGAAATCAAGCCTACTGG
>NZ_JAYMZI010000017.1:0-3059 GCF_037070845.1 Bartonella numerosa | reverse complement strand
TGCTTCGTTGAATTATCGATACAAAGGATTTTTGTTGCGCCTTCTGTGCCTTCAAGAACCTTCAAAATATCAAATTCGTCATAGAATGGTCCCGATTTAGCAACGTGATCTCCATCATTGTAGACGACTAACAAAATTTCATCTGAATTTATAAAAATTGGCTTTTTCATAATTTTACCCCTCTAATGCCTGTAAGCGATTGCTTGTGTGATTTATATTTATAACTATAATTGTAAAATATCAAGCAAAAAATTATAAAAAGTTATAATTTAAAAACTGCAGTGACATTTTACTAAGTAAGAAAGGTAAGGGGGCGTACTTTTAATTCAGGTAATAATTAAGGACAATTGCGAATCATTCTGCCGTAAGCACCTTCTGGCAAAATAGCAAATATTTCTCCAATCCATATAATTTTAACGTTTTTAATAGGTAATGCATTCCATGAAAGAAGATCTATTTCTCCATTCATCCCCCTACTAATTTGCTTTATATATCTCTTATTGTCATGTGTTAAAACAACTACTTCTTTACCAAAAAAAGATTCTATTGTTTTGGTTTGACGCCGTCTAACAATAACCATGTCTCCATCTTTGTAAGCGGGGAGCATGGATTCTCCTCTAACTTCAAAAGCAATCATATCGTCAGGGAGAACAAAGGGAATTTCTACTTGTGCAAGACCTTCTTCAGGGATTTGCTCAAAACTTGGATCTATTTGTGTGCCTGCTCCGATATAACCCATGAGAGGTACGAAGGTTATGAAGTGATTCTCACCTGTTAATTCTCTGTATAGTTTTAAAATAGCGTCACGATTAGAGCCCCTAGGATCCGAATCTTTTAGCCATTTTGACACGGAAGCTTGTGTTACGTTTAACCGTTTAGCCACATCTTCTTGCGTTAAATTAAATTCGGTCAAAATCTTTTTCAAAATGTTTATAATATTAGATTTATTACTCATAGTTCTGCTTACCTTATTTTTTTATTATTGATAAAGATGAATTTTGTTGACTTTATATAATTATAATTATAGTAATTATTGAGGTGAAGCTATGATCGGAGTCTTTAAATGAATCAACGAGAAGATTTTAAGAGTCTTATTAAATCAGTACGGATCAAATTTAATTTGACACAATCAGAAATGGCAAAAATGCTTGGTGTAACTCAGGCTGCTGTTTGTAAGTGGGAAAAAAGGGGCTCTATCTCTCTAATAAATTACTTAAAGTTGCAGAAAAAGTTGGCTCAATTGCCAGATTGTCCTGGTTCTATGTCTTCTTTGGCTGCTGTCTCTACTGTTAACGATGAGCATCAACAGTTCAGCCCATACTCTTAAACTGGAGAAAAATAAAGGAGGGAAATAAGTAGATGATTCAAAGTATAATGATGGGAACATTAAATGTCATAGTCACGCTTTCCTATGCATCGCTACTCTTTTGTATTTGGCAATATCGAAAAGAAATTAAAATTCTTAGGAAAGAGATTGAGGAACTACAAGAATTTTTTCAAAAAAAGCAATCAGAATACGCTCTGTCATAGCGTCTATATAAGTACATAATAGCTTTAAAGGGGGGAAAACATGAAAAGAACACCAGGTTATACTTTCAGCTGTTCAGAAGGTTTAATACATGCAATAGGCTTTCCAGATGGTTGTACAATCGTTTTTGATAATTCTGATTGGAGTTTTTCGTTTGATGAATACAACCATTTAATAGCAAAAAATGATTTAGGATCAATGTTGTACTTAGAGATACACGGAAATACACAAACTTTCAAAGAGAAGTTTCAGGGATTATTTGAGAAACACAATAAACGGTCTGCATATTAAATGAAGCACTTCGTAATTGATATGCCTTTAATTTATCTGTTGCATTTTCCATTTCATCCCATACCGATTGGATTCGTTCAGCTTCTTCTACAGAAGAATACAAAAGTGCTTCTTCTAGATAAATATTAGCACTAAAAATTCTTGTAAAATCGTATGTCGGAGAAAATTGAAAAGTGAGTTTAACAGAAGCCCAGCATGAACGATCAATGTCTGCCCAAAATTGTATTCCTATAATGGCAAAACATTTTGTCTGGGCTGGAATATTCATGTTTTTCAGAGATACTTTTAAAGCCGGCATTGCAGGTGGGGTTATAAGATGAAGTCTATCTTCGATATTATGGGAGTAAGGAAGAGTAGGTGCATTAAATCTGCCAACAGAAAGAAATACTCTAGGACAAGAATTAGTATGCGCCTGATCAATAGCAATATCTTCTTCCAAACAGCAGACAGCAGAAACAGAACGCAATTTAATATCAAAGGGGGTTACATTATGAAAATTAAGCCATGCAACATCATCAGCAAAATCTTCATAACAAGATGTAATATATAAAGGTTGCAGTGGAATGCTGTTTGTTTGATTGTTTTTGTTTCGAATTGCATCATTATCAGGCATTTTCCCCCCTTACTTCGAAAATAGCTGCCATTGAACAGCATTATAAAAATATTCTTGTGATGGAATTTCAGATGATTAACACGATTCTTTGCCTTGATCTAGGTACGAAGACGGGTTGGGCGATATGTGGTGCAGATAATCACATAATAAGTGGAACAGTTAGTTTTCAACCACGTCGCTTTGAAGGCGGTGGTATGCGCTATTTGCGCTTTAAACAATGGCTCACAGAAATCATGATGGTAGCAAGCAAAATTGAATCTGTATATTTTGAGGAGGTGCGTCGTCATGTGGGGACTGATGCTGCTCATATTTATGGAGGCTTGTTAGCGACTTTAACAGCTTGGTGTGAAGATCACACAATTCCTTATGAAGGTATCCCTGTTGGTACAATTAAGAAGGCAATGACAGGGAAGGGAAATGCTTCAAAAGAAGAAATGATTAGGGCAATGCACGCAAAAGGGCATGCGCCTTGTGATGATAATGAAGCAGATGCTTTAGCAATTTTACATTTAATTAAAGGGAGGGAAATCGGACATGTCAACTAAGTTGTCTTGGACGAGACTTAACGCAGGCGAATGGATGAATGAGGTCTCTTGTTTATCTCCAGAAGAGAAATGTATCTATGTG
>NZ_JAYMZI010000016.1:5000-7586 GCF_037070845.1 Bartonella numerosa | reverse complement strand
CTTATAAACAATGGTATGACGCGCGCTGCAGCAGAGAATACAACTGATGAAGCGATTGACCTTTATCAAGCTGCCAAAGCAAAAACCGAACGAGCAATCAACACCCTTGAGCAGCAAATAGATACATTATCCCACAAATTAGACACACTGGCAGAAGATACTCAAGATGCTGCTGATAAAGCTTTTAAAACGGCATCTTACCTTGGTTGGTGGGGTTTTTTATGCTGCCTGATTGGTGCGGTTATTTCCAGTTTTTTTGGTTATTACGGACACAAGAGCCGTTCTGATGCTCTGAGTGCTTTAACCGTCTAAAAGACTTTTTTTAGTCATAAAAACAGATAAAAAAGCCACGCGAATGGCGTGGTTTTTTACATCATCTGAACAGTTTTTATTTCTCCCGTCTAAGAATCATGATAGTTTTAAGAGATGCGTTGTATTTTATGGACGCACTTTCATATTATTTTTCACGCTCTGTTTTTACGCTTCTGTTTCATTTTTACTATTTTTATTCTATCCTTGATAGAATAGTTAGAGCTGTATTTTCTTCTCTCACATTGTAGATCGACCTATTCTGTAATGTAACTATGGTTGTATATACGAATCCATAGCTGTATTATTTTTTCCGAGATACACAGGCAAAAATCCAGTCCTCAATATCTTCTCTCGATAACCATCCGATTAAGTGATATTGTGCTGATTATAATCGAAGCAGGCTCGGGACCAAAAACAGCGTTGCAACCCCGATATAGTCGCAAAACACAAGCCGGCCCACCCCATGCCAACGATCACAAGCTTAAAAAAAGCTCTTTCATGGTATACGATTTAAATTTACATTCTTCTTTAGCTGCAGCTAAATTTCTAGTGATCCCTATGAGACACGCCAACAACAAAAATTCTCCACGAGACTCTCTTCACGCAAAGCGATATCAACCCCTTAGACGTATCCCTCATCGCATAATGTGACCTGTTTTTTGGACCTGTTTCAAAGGCGTAGAATGTTTTTGGCGTTTTGTTTGCGTCAAGAATATACTCCTGGAAGCAGCAATTTTTATTTTCGCGCCCCCTTTTTCGTATATACACATGAAGTTCGTTGTCTCTTAAAGGCTGATGTGAAGCATTTAATGTACCATGCTCCTTTTTTACGGAGCATCCTTTCGGCCCATTATAAATTTTGGGAATCAGAACCCTTCCCGGCGGATTATCCAGAAAGTTCCTCAAATAAAGCGGCGCAATAGTGGGCTTTTTCATGAAGCTCTTAAAAAGAGAGAAAGCGCTAAGCGTTACAGCTACGATTTTTTGATTCTATTCACCACGCACGAACACAAAGAGGCTAGAACTATAGATAGCCCTAGAAATCACGAACTGCGACATCAGAACGCTACAGCCAGCACGCGAAGCCACAGAACACAATCGATATTTTATCTTATTTTCACCTGATTGACTGGTTGCGGGGGCAGGATTTGAACCTGCGGCCTTCAGGTTATGAGCCTGACGAGCTACCGGGCTGCTCCACCCCGCGCCATTAAACTTAAAATTACATTTTAACTTAAACGTGCTATTACCTGTACTTGTTTGCGTGAGATTGTTTGAGAAAGTTCCTATGCACTTGGCAGACCTGGCAGCGACTTACTCTCCCGTGCCTTAAGACAAAGTACCATCAGCGCTGGAGCGTTTCACGGCCGAGTTCGGGATGGGATCGGGTGCGTTCGCTCCGCTATAACCACCAAGTCAGCAAAGCGCATAGAAACGGTGAGAAGCTGCCTTTATATCTGCTTTATAATGTTTACACTTATAAATTTTATCTATTGTCGTAAATGTACATAGGTAATGGGAACGATCAAGCCTATCGAACGATTAGTATCAGTAAGCTTCATGTGTTACCACACTTCCACACCTGACCTATCAACGTGGTAGTCTACCACGGTTCTCAGGGAATACTTGTTTTCAGGTGAGTTTCCCGCTTAGATGCCTTCAGCGGTTATCTCGTCCGTATATAGCTACCCTGCTATGCGGCTGGCGCCACAACAGGTCCACCAGAGATACGTCCATCCCGGTCCTCTCGTACTAGGGACAGGTCCTGTCAATATTCCTACACCCACGGCAGATAGGGACCGAACTGTCTCACGACGTTCTGAACCCAACTCACGTACCGCTTTAAATGGCGAACAGCCATACCCTTGGGACCTGCTCCAGCCCCAGGATGCGATGAGTCGACATCGAGGTGCCAAACAACCCCGTCGATATGGACTCTTGGGGGTCATCAGCCTGTTATCCCCGGCGTACCTTTTATTCGTTGAGCGATGGCCCTTCCACACGGGACCACCGGATCACTATGACCGTCTTTCGACTCTGCTCGACTTGTCAGTCTCACAGTCAGGCAGGCTTATGCCATTGCACTCAACAAACGATTTCCGACCGTTCTGAGCCTACCATCGCGCGCCTCCGTTACTCTTTAGGAGGCGACCGCCCCAGTCAAACTACCCACCATACACGGTCCCGAATCCGGATAACGGACTGCGGTTAGACATCCATATCGGTAAGGGTGGTATTTCAAGGATGACTCCACAAAGGCTGACGCCCCTGCTT
>NZ_JAYMZI010000015.1:0-15910 GCF_037070845.1 Bartonella numerosa | reverse complement strand
TATGTATTCTAAAAGAAAGAAAAATAATATTGACTATATCAATAAAAATGCTGATTAATACAAGTTAAAATTAATATCTAGCATTAAAAAAATATCATGTTTGTGTATAATATTCATACGATCATATTTCTTAATAAATAAAATTCATAATATAAAAATATTATAAAGTAGACGTATATTAATTTGGATATCGTAAAAATGTCTAAAGAACAGAAGAATAGTTTCAGTTTACACAAAACTGAACTTGATGACGCAGCGCTTTTTTATCACCAACATCCACAACCTGGAAAATTGGAAATTCAAGCAACAACGCCACTCGATAATCAATATGACTTGTCTCTCGCCTATTCTCCAGGTGTAGCTGCACCATGTCTTGCAATTCATAAAGATCCAAATCTTGCTGCTCAATACACTTCCCGTTCTAATTTAGTCGCCGTTGTATCAAATGGAAGCGCCGTTCTTGGATTAGGCAATATCGGCCCACTCGCCTCAAAACCGGTTATGGAAGGAAAGGCCGTTTTGTTCAAAAAGTTTGCGAATATCGATGTTTTCGATATTGAAGTTAATGCACCCAATGTTGAAAAAATGATAGAAACCGTGTCTGCCTTGGAACCTACATTTGGTGGCGTTAATCTTGAAGATATTAAAGCACCTGAATGCTTTGAAATTGAAGAAAAACTTCGTTCCAAAATGAATATTCCGGTTTTTCATGATGACCAACATGGAACCGCTATCATTGTTTCTGCCGCTGTATTAAATGCGTTGAAGCTCGCCGGGAAAAAACTTGAAAACGCAAAAATAGTTGTTTCAGGAGCAGGTGCAGCAGCTTTAGCTTGTATTAGTCTTTTAGTCCAACTTGGAGCAAAAATTGAAAATATCTGGCTTAGCGATTTAGAAGGGGTTGTCTACGAAGGAAGAACGACACTTATGGATCGCTGGAAAGTCGCTTATGCGCAAAAAACTGATGCACGAACTTTATCTGAAATTATTGATAATGCGGATATTTTTTTAGGTGTTTCAGCGGGTGGTGTTCTAAAACCTGAATACCTGAAAAAAATGGCTCCGAATCCATTAATTTTAGCACTAGCCAACCCGACGCCCGAGATTATGCCAGAAAAAGCGCGTGCCGCACGGCCTGACGCGATGATTTGCACAGGACGTTCTGATTATCCTAACCAGGTTAACAATGTCCTTTGTTTTCCTTACATCTTTCGTGGCGCACTAGATGTTGGCGCAACCGAAATCAATGAACAAATGAAGATAGCCGCGGTTTATGCTATTTCCTCCCTCGCCCGTGAAGAATCTTCTGACGTCGCAGCACGCGCATACTCCAAGGAGCCACCAATTTTTGGACCAGATTATCTTATTCCTTCCCCTTTTGACCCACGCTTAATACTGCGAATTGCCCCAGCTGTTGCCAAAGCTGCGATGGAAACGGGTGTCGCAATCCGACCGATAAAAGATATGGAAGCATATCATGATATCCTTAACAGATTCGTATTCCGCTCTGGCCTGACTATGAAACCTGTTTTTGCAGCCGCAAAAATAGCAAAGCGCAAACGCGTGATTTATGCCAACGGTAACGACGAACGTATACTCCGTGCAGCACAAACTGTTCTCGAAGAACAAACTGCTGTTCCCCTCATTATTGGTCGCCGAAACATAGTGGAAGAAAAGTTAAATCGTCTCGGTTTAAAGATTCGCCCCAATATAGATTTTGAGCTCATCGATCCAGAAAGTAATCCGCATTTTCACGATTATGTTAAGTTATTTCTCCATCATACAGAGAAGCGTAGCATTCCACAAAGTGTCGCAGAAAACATTGTAAGAACTTCAACAACGGCGCTTTCTGCCCTTGCGATAATACGTGGAGAAGCTGATGCAGTAATCTGTGGTTTAGAAGAAAATTTTGAACGAAATTTTGAGTTAATTGAACAGATTATTGGACTTGACCCAAACGTTAGCCGCTTTTTTTCTATCAGTTTGCTCGTCTCTTCGAATCGAACTATTTTCTTTACAGATACTTACGTCAACGAGGATCCTTCTGCTGAAGAAATAGCTGAAATGACAGCATTGGCAATCAAAGAAATCAAAGTATTCGGCATCACGCCAAAGGTTGCTTTACTATCACATTCAAGTTTCGGTCACAAAAACACAAGAAATACATGCAAAATGCGCCGCGCAGCCGAAATTCTTACAAAATTACATCCAAATTTGGATGCTAATTGGGAAGCACATGGTAGTAGCCTACTTTCCAAAATTTCAGGCAACCCCTCCTCTTCTGCTTCAAACCTCGAATGCGCAGCTGACTTATTCGTCTTTCCGACGCTCGATGCAGCCAGCATTGCGCTCAATCTTGTTAAAAATTTAGCGAACGCGCTTCATATCGGCCCTATCTTAATTGGAGCCGCACACCCAGCGTATATACTAACACCTTCAGTAACTTCTCGGGGAGTTGTTAACATGACAGCCCTCGCGGTCCTTGCTGCAAACAGAAAGTAATCCTGAAAAGAAGAATAAGTTAACCATAAAAGAAAAACCGGAATTCCTCTCAAAATCTTGAAGAAAAGTGTTTCTGAGCGTAGAGTTGCTTATTACCGAAAATAATAGCTGTACTTCAGATTAAGTCTTTTTTTGTTTGAAAAAAAAGACTAAAAGAGTGGCGTTAAGGTGCATTTAAAACTTACAGTCCTATAACCATAATAAGGAATCGTACATTGTCCTCTACATTTGATAAAGTTGCTGATATTATCGCAGAAATTAGCGAAATTGATCGCAGTATGATCACCTCTGAAAGCCATACAATTGACGATTTAGGAATCGACAGTCTTGATTTTCTTGATATTGTTTTTGCCATTGACAAAGCTTTTGGGATTAAAATCCCACTGGAGCAGTGGACGCAAGAAGTTAACGAAGGAACGGTTGCAACAGAAGAATATTTTGTTCTCAAGAATCTTTGCGCAAAAATTGATGAGCTCGTTGCTTTGAAGCAAGAAGGGTGATTTTTTTCTTATGCCTGATCAAGCTGTATTCATTACGGGTATAGGATTGGTAAGTTCTCTGGGTGAAGGAATAGATCACCATTGGAGCGTCTTGAATGATCCTACAGTCACACCGAATATCGATTACGAGTCTTTTTACCCTTACCCTGTCCATAAATTGGTCGAGGTCGACTGGAGTTTGCAGATTCCGAAACGAAGTGATCAACGGCAGATGGGGACATGGCAGCGTCTCGGAACTTATGCAGCAGGCCTTGCTCTTGATGACGCGGGCATAAAAGATAACAGGCAATTAACATCGACAATGGATATGATTATTGCCGCGAGCGGAGGAGAACGTGATATTGCTGTTGATACACAAATTCTCTCCCGAGCACGCGCAACCTCCGATCGTGCTTCCATGCTGAATTCAGCCCTCTCCAGCGAACTTCGCCCTACCCTGTTTCTAGCACAACTTTCAAACCTTTTAGCTGGAAATATTTCAATTGTTCATAAAATAACTGGATCTTCTCGTACCTTCATGGGAGAGGAAGGCTGCGGGCTCTCTGCTATTCAAATTGCTGCAGCCCGTATTAGATCTGGACAAAGTACGCACGCATTGGTGGGAAGCTCTTACAATGCACAAAGCTACGATATGTTGCTGGCACATGAGCTTGGGGGACTCTTGACACGCAATGGATGGGCACCGGTGTGGGACCGTAAACATTATCCTGGTGGCGGTCTCATAACCGGCTCTGGTGGTGTTTTTTTAGTTCTCGAAAATGGAAAACACGCTAAAGAGCGTAATGCACGTATTTACGCCGAAATCAGCCAAGTTATCACAGACCAAACAGATAGAAAAAAAATTTCGCTTAAAAAATCGATTGCGACGATGTTGGAAACGATGAAGGCAAGGGCTGCTTTGGCTATTTCAGCCGCTTCGGGTTCTCATGAAGAAACAAAAGCAGAACAAATCGCCCTTGACGATGCGGATATGCTTTATCGCGGTATTACAACGCTATTTGGCTATATGCGGGAAGCACAGTTTCTCTTAGCACTTGCAATTGCTGCTATTACTATCGAAAAAAGACGCTGTTTCCCAACATTAAGTACCCACGAAAAACACCACACTAAAGAAGTGCACGAAGCATTTGTTACTGCTTTCGGTATAAAAAGAGCTGAAGGTATAGTACGCTTAACCGCTGTTTAAGGGAAATTTTGGCAGTGAAATATAACGATCATCTCGGACGTCCATTTGTTGCGATAACTGGAACAGGAGTTGTAACATCGTTGGGGCAAGGCAAGTATGAAAATTGGAAAAAGTTAATAAATGGTGTCAGCGGCATCCATAAAATAACGCGCTTTCCCGTTGAAGGATTGAGTACGCGTATTGCAGGGACTATTGATTTCCTTAAAGAAAGTTCGCTTGGTGCCTCAGTTCTTTCTGAAAAACTCGCTGACCTTGCAGCAAAAGAAGCTCTGGAACAGGCAGTTCTCAATGAAGAAAGTTTTGATGGACCGTTATTTTTAGCAGCTCCCCCCATTGAGCTTGAGTGGGAATCGCGCTTTTCCCTCAGTCAGGAAGGAGGATTCGACAATGAACCTTCCTATGAGCAGATTCTTGAAGTTTGTAGAAATAAACTCCATGAAACGTTATTCGAAACCACACAATTTGGCGCAATCGCGGAAAAACTTCAAAAGAAATTCGGAACGAAGGGAATTCCAGTAACACTGTCAACAGCTTGTGCATCCGGTGCAACAGCAATTCAACTGGGTGTTGAAGCTATTCGACGAGGAGAAACAAATCGTGCACTTACGATTGCCACCGATGGTTCCGTTTCAGCAGAATCTCTCATCCGTTTTTCGTTACTATCCGCCCTTTCAACCCAAAACGATCCTGCAGAAAAAGCGGCAAAGCCATTTAGTTATGATCGAGATGGTTTTGTTATGGCAGAAGGATCGGGCGCTCTCGTTCTTGAATCTCTAAAAAGCGCATTAGATCGCGGTGCAACGATTTTGGGAATTTTGGCAGGTTGCGGAGAAACAGCAGATGACTTTCATCGTACACGTTCAAAACCAGATGCATCGCCAGCAATCGAATCTGTCCGCAAAGCCTTAAATGACGCAAAAATGGACATCAATGAAATTGACTACATCAATGCACATGGAACCTCAACACCTGAAAACGAAAAAATGGAATATCTTGCACTGTCAACAGTCTTTGGTAGTGTCCTGGAACATATTCCGATCTCTTCGAATAAATCAATGATCGGGCACACACTAACTGCTGCAGGAGCTATAGAAGCTATCTTTTCTCTTCTAACTATTCAGTCGGGAATTCTTCCTCCCACAATCAATTATGATAACCCCGACCCCGCTATTCCCCTGGACGTTGTCCCCAACTGTAGCCGAAAAGCCCATGTTAACGCGGTTTTATCAAACTCTTTTGGATTTGGTGGTCAAAATACTAGTCTTGTTATTACGGCATATAAAGGATAAACAATCTCTGTAATAATTAAACTGAATAATGCCTAAGTTGATAGCATAGATACAAAAGGAACGATAATGCGCGCGCTGCAACTATTCAATGAACGCCGACTTGAAATTACCGATATTCCTCCTCCTCCACCGCCGAACCCAGATGAAGTGACGGTACGTATAAGAGCCGTTGCCCTTAACCACATTGATGTATGGGGATGGCGTGGCATGGCTTTCGCTAAAAGGAAAATGCCACTAATAATTGGTGCTGAAGCTTCAGGTGAGATCGTTCAATTAGGAGCTAACATTAATAGTCTACAGCTTGGGCAACTTGTTTCAATTTACGGCGCACGAACCTGCGGAAAATGCAAAGCCTGTAATGAAGGACGTGATAATCTTTGCGATGACGTAAAGGGCATTTACGGTTTTCATTGCGATGGTTTTGCGTGTGAGCTCGTCAATTTACCAGCACGTCTGTTAGTTCCAGCTCCCTCCCAATGCGATAAACTGCAAGCAGCTGTTGCTCCAATTACTTTTGGTACCGTAGAACATATGCTCTTCGATAATGCAAAACTGCAAGCCGGAGAAACAATACTGATACACGCAGGAGGCTCTGGCATTGGCTCAGCAGCTATTCAACTCGCAAAACATACGGGCTGCAGAATTATTACTACCGTAGGATCAGACGATAAAATTGCAAAGGCAAAATCTCTTGGAGCCGATCATGTCATTAATTATCGTAAAGATCGTTTCGAAGGTGTTGTGCGCAAATTAACCCAAAAAAAAGGTGTTGATGTTGTCTTTGAACATGTGGGAGTTGATACATGGAATGGTTCTATATTGTGTATGAAACGGGGAGCACGATTGGTAACTTGTGGTTCTACATCTGGTATTTCGGTTTCTATGAATTTAATGCAGTTGTTCCAGCAGCAGCTTAAAATACTCGGTTCATTTGGATGTCGTATGCAAAATATGCAAAATGCCATGCAAAAAATGGCACAAAAAATTACACACCCTGTCATTGATACACTCGTTGGATTTGATAAAATTGATATAGCTTTAAAGCGAATGGAAGCGCGTGACATTTTTGGTAAAATTATTCTTGAAATCGACTAATTCATGATGAAGTCTTATATTAAATTTTTTTTGTATCGTACTCAAATTATAGGAAAAAACTTATCTTATTGGTTATGGGGATATCCTTTAATCTGTACTTTATCTATTCTAAAATACATTCCCATTAACGTTGGATTTTCTTTTTTTCCGTGGCTAGCAAAAACAATTGGTCCTTTTACAAATCGTCATAAAATCACACTCGCAAATCTTAAGGCCGCATATCCGGAAAAAACAGAACAAGAACTTCGCGCAATCGCAATAGAGATGTGGGAAAATATAGGGCAATCCTTAGCTGAATACGTTTTTCTTGATAAGATTTTTGACTTTGACCCAAATTCCGATAAGCCGGGGCTCATCGAGGTTAGCGGCATAGAAATATTTAAACGGTTGAGAAATGAAAAAAAACCGCACATCTTTTTTACGGCCCACACTGGAAACTTTGAGCTCCTTCCGATATGCGCACAAAGTTTTGGCCTTGATATTACAGTACTATTCAGACCGCCCAATAATCCCTATATTGCAAAACAAATCCTTAAAGCTCGGCAAACTTCCATGGGGCACCTTGTGCCATCTAAAGCAGGCGCAGCTTGGGCATTAGCGGCTAAATTAGCAAAAGGTAAAAATATTGGGGCTCTCGTTGATCAAAAATTCCGCCGAGGTGTCTTAGGTACATTTTTTAATAAACCGCTTAGGACCAATCCTCTAGTTATAAAACTTGCCCGTCAATATGGGTGTGATATTTATCCAGCACGCTGTATTCGTTTAGCTGGAGGGCGCCATCGTTTAGAATTATATGAACGGGTAGAACTTCCACGTAATAAAAAAAATGAAATTGATATAGCCGCTTCTACTCAAAAGCTAAATGATATAGTTGAATCTTGGGTCCGAGAACATCCTGGTCAATGGATGTGGTTGCACAGACGCTGGGATAGTTGACATGTCCAACATTTACAGAAAGGTATAAATTTTAACATCGAGAGATATCAATGAGCTAGCCACAATTGTTGCGGAGTTACGAAATCGTGATAGCGGCCGCATTCGGGATATAAAGCCGACATTTGAGTCCCTCATACCCTATCTCTGTGAAAAAGTTTCAAGGTTCATTGGTGCCATCGAACAAAGAAACCGAATAGATATTTATGATGAGCTCAGCAATCCTCTTTTGTAAGAAGTCTATCACACCACCACCGCGGAAAAAGGAGCAAGTTCTACTCTCGAAAACGTCGTTTGTGTAATTATAACTATAAAAAGAATATTTCGCTGCTATCCTCACATTTATCAAAATGCAGAATAAAAGAACGTAGTTTTGTAAAAAACGAATGAAAAAATATAAATACAAAGACAGAACAAGCCGAAAAAAGAATAATGCGAAGGTAAAAACTTACAAACTAATTCCACAATGAGTACTCTTGGAAAAATAAAAAATATCCGGCCAGTAAATAAGGTACTGGCTCTACTGAAGACCTCTACTGAAAAAGATTTTAATCGCCATAAAGATAACAAAATTTCTGCAAAAACCAAAAAAGACTCAGCGAAATGAGAAACTCTATCTAAAACAAAGGGATAGCGGACATCGGAGAAAAATTTTGCGATCTCTATTCGCTTCACTGTGTTTTTCGCACCATCTGAATATTGATTTACGAAAACCAACTAAACGCACCAAATACAAAACTCCGCAGTCACCATCGCTGTATTGAAGGGAAGTTTGCACACTCAACAAAAAGCCCCTTTACGACTCACTCTTAGACGAAATAGAAGAACTCTGGAACAATGCTAAGGACACAGAACAAGAAAAATATCAGAGCTTTTTATTCTCAAAGTAAACCCGCTCACCTACTGAACACAACTTCATTAAAATAACTCAACTCCGACTGAGTTTTATTCAACTACTCCCGCGAAGCAGGACGAAGTTCTACAGACTCACCACATCCACATGCTGAAATTTGGTTGGGATTGTTGAATACAAAGCCAGAACGGAGTGTTGTTACTTCATAATCCATTTGTGTTCCCAATAAAAATAATACCGCATCGCGTGCTACAAAAACACGAGCACCATCAATTTCAACAACATCTGCATCAGGGATCTTTTCTTGTACAAGAGAAATTGTGTACTCCATCCCCGCACATCCACCTTTTTTGATACCAACAAGGATACCAAACGCATTTTTCGCATCCATTATACTTTTCACGCGACCCACTGCAGCTTCTGTCAAATTGATCACTGAAAAACGACGGCCCATTCATCTACTCTTTTCTTATTAAATAAACACCTTGAAGAAAATTTTACTGAAATACTTCTCTTACCTTGTTCATCAGAGATATAACAAAAAATATACACCGAAAAACTTTTGTCTTTTTTAAAAAACAAAAAAACACAACAGCCTAGCTCCGCTATTATGTAACCGCCAAAATTCCTACTTTATATTTCTCATGTTACACACCTATTACCACAAACGAAACACTCGTCCTTCCAACATATACAAATCAGCAAAACGCACATGCATACTCTCTATAAAACCGACAATGAACGAAAAGCCGAACACCTCAGTTACTCCCCTTAGTCTGAAAAAAAACATAAAAACACGAGATACTGCTTTTATTTTTATAAGCCACTTTAAAAATAGCAAGTTTTTTTAGACTCTATCCCGCCTATTTTTCTTGCCTTTAAAGAGATACTCGTTTAGTCATTCTATACCATTCGGAGCGTAGCGCAGCCTGGTAGCGCACTTGACTGGGGGTCAAGGGGTCGTGGGTTCAAATCCCGCCGCTCCGACCATCTTTAGGTAGTGCTCTGAGTTCGTCTTCAGCTTTATCGTAGATCATTAATTTCTCGGTAATCTAGCGCTAGACTGTGCAACAGTCCGCCCTTCCAGAGCCACCTCCTAGATTTTTGGAAAATTCCTCTTCTCTATTTTTGTTTCCATGGTTTTTTAATTTCCTACTGCAGGAATTTTATCCAAGAGAACACTTATCCAGTGGAAAAGCCAT
The DNA here is from genome assembly GCF_037070845.1 of Bartonella numerosa. NCBI lineage: Bacteria > Pseudomonadati > Pseudomonadota > Alphaproteobacteria > Hyphomicrobiales > Bartonellaceae > Bartonella > Bartonella numerosa. The sequence continues at coordinate 6,350 of NZ_JAYMZI010000015.1, read as the reverse complement.
ATGACAGCAAAAAACAACAATTAACTCCCCTATATCTCCTCTCATTTTTCACTTAATACAAAATTCACGTACAACTACATTGTTGAATTAAATCATTATTCTCCGATATACGCATGAAATGTACGCATAAAATTTTCAAAATTTATTTGACTTTCCGAACGTCTAATAATACATGGTGACGTCTATATCTTGGAATTTGTAAGGTGGTTTCTACTCTACTTTGAACAAAGAATAGAAAAAACGCGAGACAGGAATCTCGCGTTGCTTCGCTCCTAAAAAATTCGTTATATGATTTCTAAGATTCTGAACCAGCCTTACATATATTATGATCGCCACCATCTTTTGCAGGAGGCAATGATGGCTGCACGGCTATTTTTCTCGGTTTGAGTTCAGCCGGCATTTCTCTTTTAAGCTGAATGTGAAGAAGACCATCGCCGAGCTCTGCCCCAATCACCTTAACGTGATCAGCCAAATGAAAACGTCGCTCAAAAGCACGAGAAGCTATACCTCTATAAAGAAACTCCCGTCCTTCATCTTCATTTTCAGGCGCCCTTTCTCCCTTAATAATCAGCTGATTGCAATGCGTTTCTATATCAATCTCATCCTGAGAAAAACCAGCAACAGCCATAGAAATTCTGTAAGAATCCTCGGACAAGCGCTCGATGTTATACGGCGGATAAGAAGAAACATCATCAGGATGCGTTCTGGAATCAAACCAGTTTAAAAGATGATCAAAACCCACTGTTGAACGATAAAATGGCGAAAAATCTACTTGACGCATAATACTGCCCTCCTTTAGAGCGACTATAATTGACTCACAATGTTCCCGAATGGCAAACCTGCCTGTGAACCCGCAGCCCCATTGTGGCGACTACGCACTCTATTTGGTGATTGTACTTTTCTATTTCAACTTCTTCCTTTAATTAAGAAGCGTAACTGTTTCTTAATCCTTCATTATCATTACATTAATGTAAGCTCTTTCTTCGCCTAACTTCGCATTAAACTGCAAAATACACCATAAAGGACACCAGTTGCAAATACCCTGCTATTCCACAAACTTGGATTCTCGCTTTATTCATATCCGTAGCGGACACCTTAAAACAGATATTGATAGCGAAATCCATTTTATAATAACACACCCTAAAATAGGAAAACCCAAAGGAACAGTCGTTATTCTTAAAAGCTATACAAATAGTATGGAGGAATATTTTTTATCAATAAATGAAATATCTAAACGCGGTTTTTGTACAGCAATATTTGACTGTTTTAATAAAGCAGTACCACAACGCACCACTGTAAAAAAAAGACGGTATAAAAACTTTGATATTCAAAATAATATTAAGGAGTTAAATTATTTTTTTAAGAATATTGCTTATCCGATTTGTCAATCGCCTTATTACGTGCTTTCTCACGGCATAGGCGGACTGACAGCACTCAATGGGCTAAGTTTGATCAATCATAAGTTCAGCAAAATGCTTTGCGTCTCTCCCACTTTTGCTCCATTCGGAAATAAAACGGATAGCTTCCAGCATAAATTGACACAGTTTTTCTGTAATACAGGCTTAGGATTCTTACCAGTGATAGGTGTAAAAAAAATAAAACGAAAAAACATACCGCTCGTTAATGAAGAATCTGCGTCCCCTTATCTTCTTACGTCCCCTCCGACATCCCGATGGATGGCGTCAGTACTCAATGCAATCGGTACCGCAAAAAAAAACATACTTAGCGGACAGTTACAAACTCCAACTATGTTCGTTCTTGCCAGTCAAAACAATATAACAAACAATATCGAAATACGAGAATTATGCCAACATACACGCATAGCGGACAGCATCACAATCATCGGTGCTGATCTTAATACAATTATAAACAAAGAATATTATAGGAAACAACTTTTAGCTGCATTTAACGCATTTATCCTTTGTGAATAACAATGATAGAAGTTATTTTAGTATAGTATATAATGTATTAAATATTATACCATGCAACAAAAATTGAACATTATAAATTTTATTGTTAATAATACTGATACATATATGTGTATAAATACAATATATAAACTGTAATTTTAAGCATAACGAGATAATATATTAATCCTTCAGCCTCTTCAAATTGCCACATTCTGAGATGAGTATAATCGAAAGAATCGTTCAGTTGTTTTAAAAAAATAGACAAAAATACAGTCTTCTGATAACCGGAGCGGGAATATGTACATCGTGATTCTTTCTTTTCGAGCAACATAAACGTTCCTAATTTAATAAAGTTTAAATCAATACACAGTACCATCGGTAAGAATACAGGAATTAACCATTTTTCCATTCATTTTGATTATTGAGCATTTTATCGATTTTTTTATAAATGTTCTGTATTGTGCAGATCGATGTAGAAAAACTCTGAAAATGAAGCGATTGGAACATAACCATGAAACGAATCTTGCTCGCAGAAGATGATAATGATATGCGTCGCTTTTTAGCAAAAGCTTTAGAACGTGCAGGCTATGAAGTTGCTGATTTTGACAATGGTGTAAGTGCGTATAAGCGTCTGCAAGAAGAGCCATTTTCTCTTCTACTAACAGATATCATAATGCCAGAAATGGACGGAATTGAATTAGCGCGTCGTGCTACCGAAATTGACCCCGATTTACGAGTGATGTTTATCACAGGATTCGCAGCGGTTGCACTGAATTCGAATAATGATGCTCCTCCTAATGCAAAAGTACTTTCCAAACCATTCCACTTACGCGAACTAGTTCACGAAGTCGAAAAAATACTCATAGCAGCTTGAGGGATGACTTTTGTGGTTTATTCATGCTTAATTAAGTATAAAGCAAATTAGATATTGACGTCTGCGTTTCTATGTGGTGTATGCCCACTATTGAACGGGCGTGTAGCTCAGCGGGAGAGCACTACGTTGACATCGTAGGGGTCACAGGTTCAATCCCTGTCACGCCCACCACTGGTGTTTTTATTGCGTGTAGCTTATTGATTTTGTTTTCTTTTTTAAAAGTGAGGGATACATAAATAAAGGTGAGGGAATAGGATTTTCGAACATGTCTTTATAAAGTATGCTTTTTACAGAATAATGTGAGCATATAAACTGAATTCCTTTAGACAAAAACAAATATGCTCCCTGATTCTAGTACGACTTTTAATTTTTCGTTATCCACTGCTTTAGATGTATGAGAATGTTATCTAACGCCTCTATGAGGTGTGAAAATTCAAGAATAAATAAAAAGATAATGAGTGCGATCCATTTCATAAAGCGAAACATCATTTTTACACTTTGGTAAGTAACTATTATTTCTTGCAGCATTTCTTTTTCTGCATCTGTAAGCTCTGTGTACTTTTCAACTTTTCTTTTAACCATATCTCCATCCACACAAATGTTCGCCCTATTTGTTATGCTTTAAGATGTCTCTTGCTAAGCTTGAACTTATTACGTTGAGGTCTTTACAATCCAAATAGATTGGCATCCAACCAACACAGGCAGAACGTTCATTCGTCACGCACCCAATGAGAAAGTTCAGCACGCACAGCACCATCACTTTTCTTGTTAACTTCATTATTCACCTCAAGTCGTGTTGTCGCCGTTTCTAAAGCTTTCTTTGTTTACTTTTGTTGCTCCGCGTTTTTTCCAAGGGAGAAAGCTTTCACTAAAGCCATAAAAAAAGCAGCGAAAGCTGCCATAATAAGTAAAAAGTTTTTCTTCATAGACCAAATCATAGATGTTGCTCACGAAAACGTTTGGCTACAAACATAATACCGATACAGGCAGCTACAATCATAATGGCCGCAAAAGCCCATTGAACTGGACCATTGCCCGCTAATAATCCCCCAAGCCCTGAAAAAGAACCTATAATTGGTGCAAGGGCTTCTATTTTGAAAAGACTTGTTGATTCTTTTATTGCCACTCTTTGGTAATTAGAAGCAACATAAGCTCCCCCCGCCCATAAACCAGCTTCTGCTGCTCGACGGTTGACAAGACCTTGAAGACGCTTCCCACCGGATTTAACCCATTTCTGTAATTCCGATGGGACAGCTTCATAATCACCCTGATTGAGCTTTTTGAGTAATGTTGAATTGCAAAACGCTGTTGTCCCTACATTATAACAAAAGGAAACAAGAGCACCAAACTGCTCGTCACTTAAAATCACACAAACCGCTTTTTCTATAGCTTGTTCATATTGCCGCAAATCCGTTAAAAGCACGGTCTCGGCTTTTTTTTCTGTAATCACCACACCCTCAACGACCTTTGGCTTACCAGCTTTTTCAGTGTGACCATAACCAATAGTCCAAATGCCAGAGACATCTTGATAAGCGTGTAGTCGCAAGCCTTCCCCTTCTTCACGCAATGTTGGAATAAGAGTTTGCCAAGCCGTTTCTGTAACAGGTTCTGCCTCATCCACCCAACAGAGCAAAATACGACCCATCGATTTAATACTTGCTATATTACGATCAAGCCCTAAAAATTGAAAAGATATACGACCATCAAGCGACTTAATCGAAGACTCTCCAACCTTGTAATAGTCCTTTAAAAAGTCATGAGCTTCAATGGCGCGTTTAATCTCTTCCAAAGAACTCTCAGCAAGTGAATTCTGAAACTGACGAGCACAAACTATAGTCCCTGATATCCCTCCCATACCAAACTGATAACCTTTTAATGCCGCCATAAGGGAAAATGATCTCGTCTTTCCAGATCCTCTCCCACCCCAAGCTGCACGCACCGCCGCTTTACCTGTAAAAATAGGGATAAGCTTTGGTACAATCTTAATCTGTCTGGTTATCATCTACTAAAGGGGCGATTTCCACACGCCCTATCATCTTTATCGCCCCACCATCTTTTCCCGTCACTTGAAGAGGTAAAATCTTCCCTAACAGTGACAGATAAGCAGCTGGGCATTTGAGCGCTTGCTTTTCGAGGTAAGAGATCAAACCATCATCGCCATATCTCTCCCCCGCTCTCTCAGCAGCTTTAATCACCGCTTCTTTAAGAATACGCGTTGTCTTATTCGGAACACCTTTTACCCGCCCTTGACCAGCCTTGGGGGGCTTTCTTTTTGCGGGTTGTTCAATCGTTGTTTGCATGGATATTTCCTTTTGTGAAAAGGATAACAAAAAACCCCGCAAATGCAGGGCTTCAACAATAAAAAATACGTCAATTTCTAAAAAGGAGTATAGGTTCGCTGCAATTTTAGACACAACTACACTAGTACAGCGACGTCATTAAATACGATCTTTAAAATCATGTCAACACAAAAAATCTAAATATTGTATTTTTATATAAATTTGGTATCTAAAATAAGGATTAAAGTATATTTTACCTTAATCTTTATACACATTTTTTCTGTGTCCGACAGCTAAAACTAATACCACAAGTTCTTTGTCACAAAGATCGCATAATATCCTATAATTTCCTACACGATACCTCCACAAACCCGACAATTGTCCCCTTAAAGGTTTACCCACAGCACGCACATCCTCAAGAAGAGCAATATGCTTATCTAAAAAATCTACAATTCGACGTGCTTCCTTTTTATCACATTTTTTTAAAAAATTGAGGGCTTTCTTTTCGTATCTAATCGTCCAAGCCAAGCTCTTTCCTTACGTCTTCAGAACTGTAAAAAGTCGCATCTCCATTTTGAATACGCTCTCTTACTTTAGAAGCCAAATAGTAATCCTCCGCCTCTTCTATTCCACGTTCAATAATTTCCCGCAAATAAAAAGACCTTGTGCGTCCTGTCTTAGTCGCTAAATCGTTTAAACGTGTCTCAAGATCACTTGGCAATCGAATAGATATCGTCATAACGCAATCCTTATATTTGTATTCACTGTAATACAAATATAACACATTGTACAGAAAAACGTTTCACTGCATCACACTTTTTATTTTTTTTCAGCAAAATGCTGGCACAATACATTAAGAACAATCCGTAATGAAGGCACAAGATATGGCAATGATTGATCTTCAATTACAACATATTGCAGCGCAGCAAGCAAATTATGTTGACGATGTAAACATTGAGCTTCTGTGATAACATCTTTCACAGCTAAAAACTGTTCTGTTGCCATTTTCACCCATTTATCCCTTGCGTCATCATCAGAGGATGAAGGCATTTCATTATAAACCGCTCCAGATAAGCCTTTTGCACATAAATAGTCGTTTCTGATTTGCAAATATCGTTGTGCGGCATCGTACTGATCTTGACTAAGCTCACCTTGCAAATACAAGCGCCCAATATATGTGCCAGAAAGAGGATTTTTTGCCTCTTCCACAGTTAAACCAAAATGCTTAGCACGCATTTCAATTGTTAATTTATTAGCAGGCTCTCGAGGCGTTTTTGCCCGTGAAAC
>NZ_JAYMZI010000014.1:0-26669 GCF_037070845.1 Bartonella numerosa | reverse complement strand
CTCTCGTTGCAGCGCTATATAGAACCCTTTCCCCAAAAGAGTCAACACCATTTTTAAAGCAAAGGTGAAAATAAATAACTTCCCTATTCTATCCTATTTTCCTGCAGTCAAAAGTTTCATTTTCTTTATATGAAGAAGGCGTATGTATTGCGGAATTGCTATTGCACAAATACCTTGCACACTTTATGCTTTTCTATGAAGGTAGAAAGAAAGGTGCTAGCATGCCATCTAAGTTTACGCGTAACCAAATGCTCGTCTTGGATACCTTAAAGAATGCGAAAGAACCCCTGAGCGCCTACACGATTCTTGACCGCTTGCGCGAAGAAGGATTTCGCGCGCCCTTGCAGGTATACCGTGCGTTAGAAAAGCTCGTACAACTAAAATGTATCCACCGTCTTGAGAGTGTAAATGCTTTTATGACGTGCTCGCATCCCGAAAATTGTCAATACGAGTTTATAACTTTTATAATTTGCGATAAATGTGGTAGAGCAGATGAAGTGCAGAATCAGGCTATTGTACGCAGTGTCAGACAAATGGTCCAAGAAACAGGTTTTCAAGCGCACAGCAGCACCGTGGAAATACGGGGTATTTGTAAAGAATGCAGGTAGTGCAGTGTTTCTGTATTTGCGTGTTTGGTTTGTGTCTGGCTGTTTCGTTTTTCCTTGAAAATCTCTCACTGTCTCTGCTACATGTATTGGCCTTAGTGCAGAGGTGATTTTGTTTGGCCTGTTTTTCCATTGAGCTGAAGGTCTGGTTATGTCGATATCTGAAACACTCGTTTCAAAAAAGAAATACTTTGAGCAGTTAGAACGAAGAAAAGTGATCAAGGCTTTTCTTGCTGTCCTTGTCATTTGTACATTGTGGTTTGGCTATAAATGGTTGACACACTGGCGGTACATGCTTGTAACCGATGATGCCTATGTGCAGGGAGACATTGCGGCTATCGCTCCTAAGCTGTCTGGGTACGTTGAGGAAATTTCTATTCAGGCAAACCAAGCCGTCAAGAAAGGCGACGTCTTATTTCGCTTAGAGAGTGGCGACTATCAAATTGCTTTGGATCAAACAAAAGCAAAACTTGATACGCAACAAAGAACCCTAGAGCGAGTCAGTGCACAAATTGCGGCTGCCCGTAGCACTTTAGACGATGCTCGAGCGCAAAAAACCGCAGCTTCAGCTATAGCGACTAATGCGCAGCTTACCTTACAACGTACCACGAAACTTCAAGCAGATCGTTTTGCTTCTCAATCTGATGTGGACAAAGCCAAATCAGCTTATGAACAAGCAATCGCCAATGTCGTCCGTGCTGATGCACAAATAGCCGCAGCACACGCTAATGTTAATGTCCTAGAGGCACAACGAAGTGAAATAAAAAGCGAGACGAAAAGCCTCGAGCTCATGCGCGATAAAGCACAACGTGATCTTGATTCGACCATCCTACAAGCTCCCTTTGATGGAATCATTGGAAACTTGACGGCAAAAACTGGCGATTTTGTTTCGAATGGCCAGCGCCTCGCAGCATTAGTCCCAATCAACGCACTTTATGTTGAAGCGAATTATAAAGAAACGCAGCTGCAAAATCTTTATAGCGGGCAAACAGCTTATATTTCTATTGATGCTTTCAGAAAAGATGTCTTTGAAGGTACTGTGCTTTCTGTTTCTCCCGCAACAGGATCTGTTTTCTCTCTCTTGCCTCCACAGAATGCTACGGGCAACTTTACGAAAATTGTACAACGTATTCCTGTGCGAATCTCTATCCCCGAAGATGCGCTAAGAAGTGGGCGAATCAAAGCAGGAATGAGTGTTTCTGTCACAATTGACACACGTAAGATACCCCATGACAAGAATCTTTTGTAAACGTTAAGTACGTGACCCCGCCATGAACGAGCCCATGCAAGCATCTCATGATCAAAGCCAGCGTATCGGGATACACAAAATTGTTGTTTTTGTTGCGATGGCTTTTGGTATGTTCATGGCCATTTTAGATATCCAAATCGTTTCTTCATCTTTAGCTGAAATTCAAGCTGGTTTATCCGCCAGTCCTGATGAAATTTCGTGGGTTCAAACTGCTTATCTCATTGCCGAAGTTATTATGTTGCCTCTTTCGGGTTTTTTAGGACGTTTGCTATCAACACGAGTTTTCTTTACCCTATCAGCGGCTGGATTCACTGTCACTTCCATTCTTTGTGCAACAGCAACATCTATTGAACAAATGATGGTATATCGAGCTCTCCAAGGCTTTATTGGTGGTGGTATCATTCCCAGTGTCTTTGTTGCCGCCTACACGCTTTTTCCTCCGTCTAAGCAGCCAATTGTTTCACCAATTCTTGGATTAGTCGCAACCTTGGCGCCCACCATTGGCCCAACAGTAGGAGGTTATCTCAGTGATGCTTTATCGTGGCATTGGCTATTTCTTGTTAATGTGCCCTTTGGAATCATTATCTCAATTTTATCTTGGAAGTTAATCGACTTTGACAAGGCTGATCTATCTTTAATAACTAAAATTGACTGGCTCGGCTTTATATCCATGGCAATTTTCTTAGGATCTTTGGAATATATTTTAGAAGAAGGTGCAAGCCACGACTGGTTAAAAGATAGTTTAATTTTTAGCTTTTTTATTATCATGATCCTGTCTGGTGGTTTATTTTTTTGGCGGACTTTAACTAAAGAAGAGCCTATTGTTGATCTCTCTGCTTTTGCCGATAGCAATTTTGCAATCGCAACTATTTTTTCCTTTGTGCTCGGAATAGGCCTTTATGGGCTTACTTATCTCTACCCTGTCTATTTAAGTCAGATTCGTCATTATGATGCGCTCATGATTGGAGAAACACTATTTGTTTCGGGATTGGCTATGTTTTTCACGGCTCCTATTGCTGGACTTCTGTCAGCAAAAATAGATGCACGCCTCATGTTAGCGCTAGGGTTTGCTGGATTCGCCTACGGAACATGGCGGGCTACTCACATTACAGATGATTGGAGTTTTTGGGAATTGTTGGAACCCCAAATTTTTCGTGGTGCTTCTGTCCTATTGTGCATGGTTCCTATCAGTAATATCGCTTTCGGATCTCTACCACCAGAACGGATGCAAAACGCCTCTGGGCTTTTTAATCTAACACGTAATCTTGGTGGTGCGGTAGGACTTGCCATTATCAGCACTTTTATAATGCGGCGAACAGACTTTCATTATCGACAGCTTTCCGACACAATTCACTGGGGAAACACGCAAGCAACGGATCTGCTTTCAAAGCTCTCCATGTATTTCAGTTCTACCACTTCTGATCCACATGCTCTGTCTTTGTTACAACTTTTTAATATGGTTCGCAAGCAAGCCATGGTCATGGCTTTGAGCGATATCTTCCTTATTATAACCATTCTTTTTATTATTCTGACTTGTTCATCTATTTTTCTCAAAAAGATACCACCATCTGCAGGAGCATCCCCTCCCGGCCACTAAAAGAAACACAAACTATAGGCGAGTGCTTTCCCTTTCTGCCAATCGCTTTGAATACACTCTCGTTGGTGGTTTATACGCTAATCAGCAAAGTAACCTCATTCCAACTATAGACCGTATCAGTATTTTTTGTTCATTGCTTTTAATTTATGATTTTTACAATTATACTTAAATTATTTATTTGAACACAGATATTATAAAGATATTATAATAAATAAAAACACACCCAGATTGAATTATACAGTATATTATGGACTATTATATTGAAGATCTTTCTCGTGTGTTGAACATAATTGTACTATTATGACGAGCATATAAAGAGTCTAGTCTAAAATAAAAGCTGTGATTTTTTTCGAAAAAGCACGACAATTACTCCCCCTTTAAGACTGTCCGTCTGCAGAATCCCGTATAACCATAATAATCAGAATATATCAGGCCAAAACACTTCAAAAAAATTTCCAGAATTCATTCCTGTAGGATATATTCAAAACGATAGTAACTTTTAAAGCATTCAAATGTGCAAACCTTTACGAAATAAAAACAATAGGTAGAAGCGTATAACTAAGCGAGATAAAACCTCCAAACATTTTTGCAAAACTTAGTTCATCAGATGACATAGGAAGAACAGTTAAATCCCACTTTTGTTTCGCGCACTTCGCTCATCAAGAAACTCTTCCGTACGCAGTAAAAATTTCAAGAACAAATGGTCAACACAACAGCATATCGTATCTTTGCTAAATTTTTAGAAACGTAACCGTAAAAATTTTGACTAAGCGCATTTCGGATTGTTCTCGGCACCGTAGCATACTTAAAGTTTGCAACCATACATAATCTCGCCGTGAACATCTTTTTTGGTGAAATGTATTCAAAATATAAGATATTTTTTCGAAAAATACGCAAAAAAACTACTAAAAAAATTAAGCTTAAGTTTATGAAATACGTATCTTATATCCTGGTTTTCGGAAAAGCTGCTCAAAAGGCAGGGTCATAACAAAGAATATCCACCGCAGAATGAAAAAAACCTTGCCCATAAAATAGAGCTAGGTAGTATATTTTTAGGCAACTTTATGGTGTAGAAACGATCCCCGCCTCTTTAATTCTCCGCTTGGCTCTAAAGTACCATGACAAGAGGCAAGATATTGTGGGATTAGTTCTAATGCTTGAAAACGGTGCTTTTCATAAGGGCCGGGCATCGCCAAGTTCTTCGTCAAACTGTTTGAAAAACCAAAACGTTGATAAAATTCGCAATCTCCAACGAGGAAAATAGCGCCATAGCCCATTTTTTTTGCTCTTTCAATTGCATGTCGCATAAGAACTGACCCAACTCCCATACCAGAACATTCTTTGGATACAGCAAGAGGACCTAGAAGCAAACCGTATTGTGCGCCATTTTGTCCTTTATTAAACCGAACATGCCAAAGACGCACGCTACCTACAAGTTCTCCATGAATATTTTTGACAACGAAAGAAAGCCCACGTGCAGCTAAACGACCACGACGTAAAGCTCCCGATGATTTACGTTCACGACCTTTCCCTAAAGTTAAATTAAGTAAATCTTCTCGGTAAGGCCTATCAGCTTTTTTTTCAACTGTTAGTGTAAAAAGCGAACCATCTTTTGCTTGAAAATTAACTACGCCCATATTTACTACAGCCCCCACTACACCTTCTTCAACAAAAATGAAAAACTAAATCACATAGGACCTTAAAGGCTCAAAACCATTGAAAGCAACAGATGAATAAGTTGCTGTATAAGCACCGGCCCCGTGGATTAAAAGCTCATCTCCTACTGTGAGGGATAAAGGCAACAGATAGGGCGTTTTTTCGTAAAGAACATCCGCTGAATCACACGTTGGACCCGCTAAAATACACGGCTCCATTGCATTATCATCATAGGGTGTTTCTATAGGATAGCGAATAGCTTCGTCCATCGTTTCAATGAGACCATTAAATTTCCCGATATCAAGGTAGACCCATCGAACATCATCATTATCCGCTTTTTTGGATATAAGAACAACTTCTGTACGAATAACACCGGCATTACCAACCATTCCACGCCCTGGTTCAATGATCGTTTCGGGAATATGATTGCCGAAATATTTTTTCAAAGAATTAAAAACAACCGTACCGTACGCTTGCATCGTCGGAACATCTTTTAAATAACGCGTCGGGAAGCCGCCCCCCATATTAACCAATTTTAATGAAATCCCTTCTCGCTCCAAGTGGTCAAACACTCTCGCCACATCTGATAAAGCACGATCCCACGCACTCAGATCTGTTTGCTGAGAGCCCACGTGGAAAGAAACACCATGTGCTTGCAAACCCAACTGATGTGCCCGGCGCAACACACTGACTGCCATAGCCGGAACGCAGCCAAATTTACGAGATAACGGCCAGTCTGCGCCTTTTCCATCCGTAAGGACACGGCAAAAAACGCGGGACCCAGGAGCGGCGCGAGCAATTTTCTCTACTTCTTCGACACAATCAACCGCATAAAGCGAAATGCCAAATGCGTACGCACGCGCAATATCTCTTTCTTTTTTTATCGTATTCCCGAAGGAAATGCGCTCAGGCACCGCCCCTGCTTTCAAGGCCATCTCAATTTCTGCAACAGAAGCCGCATCAAATGAGGACCCCAAAGAAACAAGCAAACTCAAAATCTCGGGCGCAGGATTCGCCTTTATCGCATAAAAAATGCGAGATCGTGGAAGAGACTTTTCAAAATTCAAATAATTTTCTCGGACAATATCAAGATCAACAACCAAACACGGACCTTCAGAACGATGTGTCGCAAGAAAATCGCGAATACGTCGCGTTACCATCTGCAAATTCTCCCAGAGGGAATAAATCCCCAAACTCTACATCTGGACAGCACAAAGCCGCCAATATCCAAAAGACAAAATGCACATAACACCGCTGGCCTGATTATCTTAAACAACCAAGTGAAAACCGGCGTTGTACACAGCGAAGAACACCGCTAGACCCGCGTTGTTCCTAACTTTAATATATCTGCCTTTTTGATTGGAATTGAGAACCGCTTCCGCACTGAAGGCAATGAGGTGTGCCTCTATAGTTACCCCAGCGTTCACAGGCCGGAAGACACCAGAAAGGCCCGCACCGTCGTTGCTTCAAGATGTCCTCATTTTTTCGGGTAGCCGAAAAAACGACTGGAGCGACCGGCTCCAGGTACCGTACTGGCTGACATTACCATTTCAGGACCAGCGGACACCCACAGGCACGTGCGACTTTGGGCAAGGATGTTTATAGGACTAATTCCTACTCGTTTCAACCATTTTTTTAACTTTAATTTTTTTTTAACTCTTAATGCAAAAAAACAACACTTTTTCCAACGATACAAACCATCCCGCTTTTCATCCTTCCTACGCCAAATAAAATGTTGCTCGCGCAAAATCCGCGTGACGCCCAAAACAACTTTCTGCCCGCGTACTAACATCCCATCTGCATTAGAAGGAAAACGGGAACCTCGATCCTAGAGTATTGCAATATCATTGCTCTTGATGAAGATGAGCTGCACGCAATTTCAACAATTGGAACTGTCTATGACGTTCTCGAAAGCGCTCTCTATCAGTATCACTCCGCACACTATAACAAGAATCGCACGAAACGCCCTCTTCATAACGGGGCGATAATTTGCCTTCAGTATCAATGGGGCTACGGCATGCACGGCATAACTCACGCCCACACTCCTCAAGACCATGGCCAACAGAAACGCGCTCATCAAAAACAAAGCACTCTCCCTGCCACAAACTCTCTTCCTTTGAAACTGTTTCTAGATATTTGAGGATTCCACCTTTTAAGTGATAAACCTGCTCATAACCTAGCCCACGTACGTAGGCCGTTGATTTTTCACACCGAATACCACCCGTACAAAACATAGCAATTTTTTTCTTCTTTTTTAAATCAGCTTCGTGCTTCACCACCCATTCAGGAAACTCACGAAACGTCTTAATTTGAGGATCAATTGCCCCTTGAAAGCTCCCAATCGCATATTCATAATCATTACGCGTATCGACCAAAATCGTCTCTTCGTCTTGGATGAGAGCATTCCAATCTTCAGGATTTACATAAGTTCCGGCAGATTTTAGCGGATCGATCCCCTCAACCCCCATTGTGACAATCTCTTTTTTCAACCGAACTTTCATACGATGAAAAGGCATTTTTGATGCCCATGAATACTTAATCTCCGGCATTCGGAACGCCGGCTCAGCTTTAATAAAATTTATCAATTTTTCAATTGCAGCAAGAGAACCAGCAACAGTTCCGTTAATACCCTCTTTTGCCAAAAGCAGAGTCCCTCTTATTCCCTCTGCCTGACATAAATCCCGCAAAGGCCCCTGTAACCGATGATAATGCTTCAAATCTGCAAAGCAATAAATAGCAGCAACTCTAAAATTCTTTTCCATTATCTTGCCATAACCTGCGTTTCACTCAATTTCAAGACCTACCCACCAACCTCTTTGCATTGCGTACTTGCTCAACTGCATTCGTAAAAATATCCTTCAGAGAAGAGCTATCATACCAAAGACGGACACCCTCCTGCCACTTTTCTGAAAATAAACAGCTACAGCTATTTTGTTGTCCGTGATCCAAAAAACACTCCGCCATCAACCCCGAACTTTCACAGAAGAGAAACCGACAGAGCGACCAAAACCGCAAACGCCAAAGACATTCAATGTCACCGAAACAGCGGCGCAGGATAACTCGAATCAATTTCTGTGGCAAGTACAACTTTTGAAACATTCGTCATGAATAAATTGAATGCATAAAGGCAAGACACATCACGAAATATAAACCGCCTGCAAACGAACTAATCGGTTTCAAAAACTATATCTTCTGGCAACAATGCACCATTAAATTCGCTTGGCTTAGAAACGCTAAAAAGCTGCACATGTTTCTAGTTCCCTCTTCTACAGCAGATAGAAAATCTCTTCTCTATCACGCACTTCGACTTTCCCCCCTTCTCTAAAACAAGGTCTCACCCAATGAGAAAATAACGCGACACAACCTAGCAGCTTTCATCATACAACCTGCTGGCACACCACGAAACTTCCAGACCGACCTAAGCTGGCGTACTAAAAGTTTTCAGCACAACCGGCAGATGAATAATGCTTTAAAAGAAATACCCCTCACCCAACGAAGGCGCGCTCCACGACGTAAGTAGCTGGTGCATTGTTCGCACCTTCAACGAGACCAAAGGACTTACACATCCTCGTGCAATCTTTCAGCATAGACATAGAGCCGCAAATCATCACTCGATCTTCATCGGGATTAATTTTTGGCAAACCAGTTGTTTCAAAAAAAGCACCACTCTCCATAACGGTGGTGATACGCCCCATATGCTCAGAAGGCTCGCGGGTTGTCATAGGATAAAATCTTAATTGCCGTACGCACTCACCAATCAGCGGATCTTTTTTCAAAGAGGCAACGAGATCCTTTGCATACATAAGCTCATCTCGCTCGCGAGTTGTCTGAATGAGAATGACTTCTGAAAATTTTTCATAAGTTTCGGGATCACGAATGAGACTCGCAAAAGGAGCCACGCCCGTCCCTGTTGAAAGAAGATAGAGGCGTCTCCCAGGAATAACAGCATCAAGGACCAGCGTCCCAGTGGATTTTTTTCGCATTAGGACTGTATCACCAATTTTGATCTTTTGGAGACGTTCAGTCAGTGGTCCTCCCGGAACTTTAATCGAAAAAAACTCAAGTTGCTCATCCCAAAAAGGACTCGCAATCGAATAAGCACGATAAACCGGCTTTTCAGCACCCGGCAAACCAATCATAACGAACTCACCCGAACGAAAGCGAAAACTTTCTGGACGATTCAGACGAAACTTAAACAAACGGCTAGTGTAATGACAAACCTCCTGGACAGTGAGAGCAAACACATTTTCGGGAACTGGAAAATCTGATGCAACACCACTGATGCTTGACGAAACCTTGGTGGCAGACGTGTCCATGCGACCCCTTTCCCTATACATCTTATTGGAATTGAATCATCAACTATAAAAATGGTATAATAGCCACACGGCCCTCTGCCAATATTCTCCTTTGAATATCGACTGCTTAATCAACACCTTTTATTAAAACCTTCCAAAACTAAAAAACTGAGACGCAAACTCGCCATGTAGGGTGCAATACATCAACGTCATCACAAATGGCTCAGTTTCTGCCCCTAGATATGGGATATCTTATGTTCATTCTTCCAAGACACACGCGCAACCCCCTGCCCTCACAGAGAGCCATAATTAAGGCAATATTTTACAAAAAGTTCTCAAATGTAACAGCCTTAAATATAACAACCGTGGAATATAGGATATTTTCTTGTTGTATTTAAAGAAAGCAAAAATTTCAGAACACGAGACAACCGTGCACGTAACGGTGCTGTACCGTATCGCCAATAACCCAATTTTAACTTTCTAAATCTCTGGTTCGCACTGGAATTTCATTTATGAAATCCCAAATCACACTGCACGTCCAAATGTTCTCAACAAAACGGGAGACGCCGGTCACTCCCTCTGGCTCCACAGCCAAAAAAAAGTGCAAACTCCCGCTTTATTCTGCAAACCGATATATACGCAATTTCATTAATCTGAAATAATGAACTACATAATCAGTGGAAAACCACTCCATCATCACTACCAATTTTCTGAGAAAAAGTTGCTACATTCCGAATCCGTGAGCCGCATATATCGCATAACAGCGATTATATTAGCAACAACCATCTTTTCTATAAATAATAAAAATAAAATAACAAGTAAAATTATTTTTCAGTATATATTTTTACCATTAAAAATACGTATATATTTTAAAAGCAAGGAGTTATGATAAAATCATTTGTGAATATTTATGTGTTACATGTTTATAAATCGTAAAAAAGCGAAGCATTTTGCGCCAAAAGGTTGCGTCAATAGCGCATACTTTGGTATAAATTTTGAGAAAAATAAACAATACCCGCATTATTTTCGCAATATATACGATAGGGAAGGAAATTTTGCGTTTTGGCACAGATACAGATAGAGTTTAGAAATGAACAAATTCGCTGATGATGAAACGAGTGCATTACCTACTTCCGCAGCCGTAGCAACCATTGATATCAGTGCTATTACCGCAAACTATACGACCTTGGCACGACATGTCGCTCCTGCAGAATGTTCGGCAGTTTTAAAGGCAAATGCCTACGGTCTTGGTGCAGACAAAATTGCCCCTGCACTTTATAAAGCTGGTTGCCGCACTTTTTTTGTAGCCCAAATTACAGAAGCGCTCCAACTAAAAAATGTCTTGCCATCGGACGTCACATTCGTCATCCTTAACGGACTTCCGTTCTCCGCAGAAGAATTTGTCGCGCAATCAGGTATTGTCCCCGTCCTTAATTCCTGGAGTGAGATCGAAAGTTGGCAAAAGATTTGTCAAGAAAAGGGTAAAAAATTTCCAGCGATTGTTCAAATCGATACCAATATGAACCGATTAGGACTCGATAAAAAAGAGCTACAACAGCTTATAGAACAGCCAACTCTTTTCGAAAAAGCAGAGATAAAATACATCATCAGTCACCTCGCCAATGGAGACAGTGACACACATTCATCCAATTATGCTCAATTGGATGCTCTCAAGATCGCACTCGCACAACTGCCCCCCTGCAAGGTCTCACTTGCCAATTCCGGAGGCATTTTTCTTGGTTCAGATTTTCATTTTGATCTCGTTCGGCCAGGAATCGCGCTTTACGGAATAGACCCCCACAGAAAATATCCAACTTCTCTTAAATCTGTTTTAAAACTTGAGGCCCAAGTCATTCAAAGCCGCAATGTTGATGCAGGAGAACCCGTCGGTTACGGAGGAAGCTTCATTACCCACAGACCAAGCATCCTCACTACCATTTCCATGGGTTATGCAGACGGTTGGCTGCGTGCCATTTCCAACAAAGGGGCCGTTTATTTCAACGGACACAAATTGCCCATTATTGGACACATTTCCATGGATTCTATCATTGTCGATGCTACCGATGTTGGGTACAAAAAGCCTCAGAGAGGTGAGTGGGTCGAGCTCATTGGAGCGCATCAAACTGTTGAAAAAGTGTCCGAAGATGCCAGAACTGTCCCTCACGAAATTTTGGCTTCGCTGGGTTCGCGCTGCGAACGTGTCTACATTTAAAATTACAGAGATAGAACACAAAAGTCGTTTCCTGTAAAAGTGATCGCGCGAAAATTGATTATTGACACCGCTCTGCAAATCCGGACGAGAGGTGCGAAGGAGGTTTATGATTTTATCTTCCCATTGAGAGCTTTTCTAATGCGCTAGATGTCAAAATTCGTTTGATTGATTATAAAAATCATCTGCTAGTTAATTTTGAAGTGCAATGCCGATCGGGGTAGTCGTTATCTTGGCCAAATTCCGGGTCGTCCGCCCCACGAAGAACGGCCCGGCCCTGCGCGATACGCATGCATCTTTTTACCACCTACACCCAGCAATGCGTCTATGTTTGAAAGCAAACAATTACCACGATAAATCCCATATAAGGTAAAAAAATACGACCTCCACAATTGGTGGAAAAAAGATTAACTTATTCCGCCAACTTTTCCAGAAATTCACGAAAGCGTATTACTTTTCCGACGTGACCGTTCTTTACATCCGGCAACATCCGTATGCCACCAAAGTTTTTTCCCAGAGGATTACGGAATAATCTCCCTGCCCTCAGCCCCTTGTGATATTTTTTATTTGGCCATTTTGGAAAAAGATATGTCGAATTTAAACTAAAAATACAGCAACCATTCTTTTAATGGACCACACAGCGCTTGCACAGCATCAAAATATCAGCATTCTATAATTCAGACCACATCCAAAATACCGAATAATCCTGTTACTCAGCTTAGACTTTAAAACGTGATAGAGTGCAATATCAAGAGGAAATTTCCTAACCTTGAATACAACCACCAGCCTAAGGGAAAATAAAGCTATTTTCACTCAATAAAGACGCATATTCAATGACAATTTGCTCCCATCATTTCACACACTTTCCGGAAAATATATATCTATCAACGAAATGTACTGCCATACGGCAGCACAGTAGCTATCAACTTCATTAGACCATTTTCCATCAGGCGCATGACCCTCAATTGTTCTGGACCATCAGCCGCGTTATTATTTTATTCGAGTTTCAAGCTTTTTTTCATCGTAATTTTCTACCCCTTATTCAATTCTATTGTATCAAATCAGGAAGGTATAATTTCGTGTTTTAGCTATACTCAACCTTTCCGTAAAAATACTATGGTGGCCGGCCAGATATCATTGTTAGACAGCTATTCTTTTCACCAAGCGCTATATTCACAAACGCAAATTAGCAATTTTAATATGTGCTTCCCAATGGCGGACAAGAACAAATCAATGTCCTATCTCCCGCTACATTATCAATGCGGGAAACGGGAGGCCAATATTTATTGGCTGGATCAAGAGAGCAATGGGGGAAAACAGCCTCTTGTCGCGAATAAGGCCGCGCCCAAGCATCATCCACGGTATCCGCCAATGTATGCGGCGCATTTACCAATGGATTATCTTCTTTTGACCAAACACCCGTACCAATTTTTTTAGCTTCTTCAGCAATCGACAACAAGGCATCACAAAAACGATCAATTTCTGCCTTTGGTTCTGATTCCGTCGGCTCAATCATTAAGGTTCCAGGCACTGGAAATGACATCGTTGGCGCATGAAATCCATAATCAATCAAACGTTTTGCAATATCATCAACGCTAACTCCGTACTCCTCTTTTAGCACACGTGTGTCCACGATACATTCGTGGGCAACGTGTCCATACTTTCCTCGATAAAGAATAGAATAAACCTGTGAAAGACGCACAGCGATGTAATTGGCATTTAAAATTGCTATTTGCGTTGCGTACTTTAAGCCATCAGCCCCCATCATCCGAATATACATCCATGTGATAACGAGAATAGATGCACTTCCATAGGGTGCTGCCGAGACTGCATGCGTCGTCCCATCTTGTTCGTGTCCAGGTAAAAACGGTTTTAGATGCGCCGCCACTCCGATTGGTCCAACACCAGGACCACCTCCACCATGGGGAATTGCAAATGTTTTATGAAGATTCATATGACAAACGTCTGCCCCAATATCTGCAGGACGCGCAATCCCGACAAGTGCATTAAGATTAGCACCGTCGAAATAAACTTGCCCCCCGTTCTCATGGATAATGGAGCAAATCTCTTTTATGCTTTCCTCATAAACGCCGTGTGTCGAAGGATAGGTGATCATTAAAGCTGCTAAACGATCCTTGTGTAACTCTGCTTTCATTTTGAGATCATCAATATCAATATCACCGTTACTTAAACATTTTACCACAATAACTTCCATACCTGCCATATGAGCTGAAGCCGGATTGGTTCCATGTGCAGATGCAGGAACGAGACAAATTATACGTTGAGATTCCCCGCGCGATTGGTAATATCGACGTATCGCCACGAGCCCAGCATATTCCCCTTGAGCGCCGGAATTTGGCTGGAAGGATACTTGCACAAATCCCGTAATTTCACATAACCATTCATTCAGTTGCTTGATCATTTCCTGATATCCTGCCACACCATCTCTAGGAACGAAAGGATGTATATCGGCAACTGTTGGCCAGCTCAGAGGCTTCAATTCAGCAGCAGCATTGAGCTTCATAGTACAAGAACCAAGTGGAATCATCGCCCGATCTAGCGCCAAATCTTTATCCGACAGACGACGCAAAAAACGCACCATGTCTGTCTCTGAATGAACCGCATGAAAAAACGGCTGTGAAAGAAAATCTGCATCACGCCCTCCACCAAAAAGTCGCGGAGGAACCTGATCAACCAATTGCGCACCAAAAAGCTGCGCTAGAGCATTCGCGTCCTCTTCCGTTGACAATTCATCGAAATTGATCGCAATTTTGTCTTCATCAAGAACACGGATAAGACGTCCACCTATTTTTGCTTGGTGAGCAATCTCCCTGGCCTTTCCTTTAATGACAATGCTAATACAATCAAAAAAATACTTCCCCTCACAATGAATGCCTACCGCCTCCAGACCACTAACAAAACGGCATGTTAAATGATGAATGCGCCGAGCAATTTCCTGCAAACCTTTTGGCCCATGCCAAATAGCATATGCCGTCGCCATATTCGCTAATAATGCCTGTGCTGTACAAATGTTCGACGTTGCTTTATCGCGTCGAATATGTTGCTCACGTGTTTGTAGTGCTAAACGAAAACCGACACGTCCTTTTGTGTCTACTGATTGTCCAACAATGCGCCCAGGAATTAAGCGTGTTAGGGCATCACTTACTGCCAAATAACCCGCATGAGGACCGCCAAATCCCATCGGGACTCCATAACGCTGCATAGATCCGACAACAATATCAGCACCCCATTTTGCCGGTGGCTCCATAAGAGTGAGTGCCAAAGGATCTGCAACAACAATCACCAGCGCACCTTCCGCTTTTGCCTTCTTAATAACTTCAGTATAATCGTGAAAGCACCCCCTGGTATCCGGCCAAGACAAGACAATTGCAGCTGTATCGGAACAAATTCCGCTATTTTCGCCGACGTGAATGCCTTGTGTTTCGGCACGCATCCGTGTGACACTTAAAGTTTGAGGATGCAAAAGACTCTGGATAGAAATTTTGGTTTTTTTTCCGCGTGAAAAACGTATAGCTACCGCATTAGCTTCAGCCAAAGCCGTCGCTTCATCAAGAAGGGAAGCCGCAGAAACAGGCAAACCGGTTAATTCACTAATCAATGTCTGGAAATAAAACAAAAGCTCTAAACGTCCTTGGCTGATTTCCGCCTGATAAGGCGTATAAGCGGTATACCAAGCTGGATTTTCAAAAAGATTCCGTGAAATAACAGAAGGGACGCATGTTCCGTGATAGCCCTGTCCAATGAAGCTTTTGTACACATGGTTTTTGCCCATGATGTTGGATAATTCTTCCAAAGCTTTCTCCTCGCTAATGGCTTTTGGCAGATTAAGTGAGCGTCCTAAATGGATATGTTTGGGAACGGCTTGAGCAATTAGTGCATCAACGGAATCAAGTCCTAAAACATCGAGCATCTTTCGTACTTCATCAGGACGAATTCCAATGTGCCGAGAAGAAAAATCACATCCTTGCATAATACTCATCCAATCAGTGTGTGGTAAGTAGCTTTGTCCAATAACCCTTCAAGTTGCTTCTCATCTTGTAGTTTCATTCTCCATAACCACCCTTCTTTTTCAGCTTCTTGATTTACCAACCCGGGATTATTTGCCAACGCCTCATTAATTTCGACGACTTCGCCATCAAGAGGTGCATAAACATCTGAAGCAGCTTTAACCGATTCTACAACGGCAGCAGAATCCCCCTTAGACAGCTGTGTTCCACTTTGCGGTAAATCAACAAACACCAAATCGCCTAATTGTTCTTGAGCATAATGCGTAATACCAATAGTAGCCACTTTCCCTTCGATGCTGAGCCATTCATGATCTTGAGTGAAATAAATTTTGGGCATGAAAAATTATCCTTTTAAATAACGTTGTTCAACGAAAGGGAGTGAATGGACGGAAAGTGCAATTTTCTTACCACGCAGCTCGGTAAATACTTCTGTTCCTTCATTTTTCCAATCAATAGGAACATAACCCATCGCTATGGGACCATTAAAAGAGGGACCAAAACCACCTGATGTCACGAATCCGATCTGATTTCCTTTATCATCCAAAAGCACTGCACCTGCACGAACAGGTTGGCGCGTTTTTGGCTTTAGACCAACACGAAGACGAGAAGGACCCCTTTGAAGAGATTCAAGAAAAGCCTTAGCTCCGTAAAATTGCGCTTTTTCTCGGATATTTTTGGGAACAGCCCATGTCAATGCAGCTTCGATGGGTGTAGTGTCAGGCGTAATATCATTACCATGTAGGCACAACCCTGCTTCCAGACGAAGACTGTCCCGAGCTGCAAGACCGATCCACGTAACACGAGAATCACTCAGTAATTTTTCGGCTAATGCATAGGCTTGGCCAACTGGAAGGGCAATTTCAAAACCGTCTTCCCCCGTGTAGCCAGAACGCGCTACAAACCAATCTTGTTGTGGTTCGAACCCCTGCATGAAAAACAATTCATTCTCAAGCAGTCCTGCATCGGCCATAACAGCTGCAGATTCTGGCCCTTGAAGAGCGAGCAATACCCTATCAAGAGCGGTTACCTGGCATTCAAAACCAGTGGCACGTTTCCCAAGTTCAACAAGATCAGCCTGCGCGTTACCAGCATTCACAACCAGAACAAAACGGGACTCTGCCAAACGGGTGAGAACGAGATCATCTAGAATTCCAGCCTTCTCGTTCAGTAAATAACTATACCGCGATTGACCGATCTTTAATGCTGTAGCATCAAGAGGAAGAGCATATGATAAAAATTCAGTTGCTTGTACGCCCTCAACATTAATTAATTTCATGTGAGAAATGTCGAAAAGGCCCGCGTGAGAACGCGTGTGAAGATGTTCTTTTAAAACTCCAAGGGGATAAGTTAAGGGCATACGCCAGCCGGCAAAGGAACCAAACACAGCACCAGCTTTTTCATGAAATTCGTTGAGAGGAAGTATCTTCAAAGAAGATGTTTCGAGTTCTTGTAATGTACCCATGATATCTCCAAAGTCGTGTAGATTCCCGCATAATGCGGTCATCTTTTCTACACCCCTCTGTCACAAACCTGAGAGACTCGCGAGAAAATTCTTCGCTTACACCTTCGGCGCGGGTTTCCCCGACTTTCCAGATATGTCTTTCTCCTTACGGTCCTTAAGCCTGAGAGATTATGGGCAGTTTTCCCCTTCGGCGGCAAGCGCGAAAGCTCGCAACTTGCACTCTCCCGCAAAAAATATAAGAAAGCAACGATGCTCCTCCCGACATATTTTGACCTATAAACTATCTTTTTTACACTGTCATCTGCAAAATGAGCAGAATATCTCAATTTTTTAACTTGCACAGGCCGTTTTAAAGGGCTTATAATGGTCGCGTTTTTGAACATTATAAGTACCAAGTGGTCTTTGCGCTTTAGTGAGCAGGGAGAATGGAACCTGCAGGGGCTACGGGCAGGGATGTCGCTTGGGGACTGTGCGAAATTTCGAGTATTAAGAGGGAGATGGGAAGGCGGCCCCCTCTTTTGTGGGACCCCGCGGTAGCCGCAGAGTTTGTTGTTTTCTAACAAAAATGCTGAAGATATTTAGGGGTACAATCTTAGTGCACAACGGTTTGGTTCTTTCTATCGCTAAGCAAATCGTAGGTTGCGGTTGTTTACACGCCAAACCCCATCGGACGAAGGTTACAGATACTGATGAAAGCTGGCAATGCTCTTTACAATGACGAAAATGATCTGCCAAAGCAAATTGCTCTGCTCCCCTTAGAAGGTGCTCTCTTGCTACCGGGAGGGGTTTTGTCGCTTAATATTTTTGAACCAGAAGCTCTTGAAATGGTTGAGGATGTGATGTTGTCTGACCGCCTACTGGGGATTGTTCAACCACTTCCATCGGGTACAGATGACCTTTCTACAGATCTTTACAAGACAGGCTGCATAGGTCGCATAACAAACTATAATGAAACAGGAAATGGTCGGCTTTTTATTATATTGCAGGGGGTTTGTCGTTTCACCTTAGAACGAGAGTTGGTGAGCACAAGATCCTACCGCACCGCTCTTATTCGGTCGAATATAGAAGATTTAAAGGAATCAAGCATTTCAGAAAGCATTAATCGGGAAAATTTGCTAAATATTGTTGAAAAATATCTCACAATACATGAAATAGAGTATAACTGGAACAGCATTGTACAAACGCCTACGACGATATTGGTCAACGCTTTCTCAACCCTCATTCCTTTTACGCCGGAAGAAAAGCAAGCTCTATTAGAAGCGCCAGATATTGGGAGTCGTGCCCAAACTCTTCTCGCTTTGACTGAGCGATCGCTTATGAAGCAGGCAGGCGCGCATTATCATTTAAATTAATGGACTTACGGTATATGAAAAAAATAGCTACAGACCCCAAAATGTTGGAGTTGCTTGTCTGCCCCGTTACGGGGAGTACGCTTTCTTTGAGTCGAAAAACACAGGAATTGATTTCGCCTAAAGCGAAACTCGCCTACCCTATTCGCAATGGTATCCCCATTATGCTTGCCTCGGAGGCTCGTTCTTTAAAGCAAAATGAAGAACTACCTATAAAAAAATAGAGCATCCCCATCGAATTCTCCTTATTGAAAAGGATTTTTATCAGTAATACTTCCGTCAATAGCTATGTTCTGTTTATTTTGCACATTCACTCATTGAAAATAATGAAAAAATTTAAATACACTCCTCTTAAAAAAAACAGCATAAAAATTCAAATTGTAATAAAATTTGCAAACCTTCCTGTCCCCTCTTTCAGGTAAAAAGTTTGGTTTTTGTTTTTAAGAAAAGACTCTTATGAATAAAGTTAGAAGAAAAATAAACTCGCCACAATGCATTAGGCGGCGCGATTTTTGCGAAATTCAAAATTACTAATGCAAATAAATTGACAGAAGATAAGCAATTCACTAGACTCAGAGACTATCAAGAAAGTGTTCACAAACACAGCTTGGCGCAAAGTGTTCATGCTTTTTCAGCTCTCAAAAAACCAAGAGGATTATGCATTTAAAATGACCCAACTGGTGGTGCCTGTGAGCTGTGGTTAGTATGTGCGGAAATTAACCCTACAAAAACCCAACAATATAACTGGAATATTCTTTGAAAAACTCGCCATCTCTTGGGTGTAGTCTGGGAAGAAGAGCAGAGAGGGATAGGAGTGTTGAAAAATGAGCTTTAAAATTGCGGTCGTCGGCGCAACCGGAAATGTCGGTCGTGAAATGCTAAATATTCTAGAAGAGCGTAATTTCCCTGCTCGTGAAATAGTTCCTTTAGCATCAAGACGTTCACTGGGACAGAGCGTCTCTTACGGTGAAAAGACTTTAAAAGTAAAAGCGCTCGATGCTTACGATTTTTCTGACACAGATTTATGTCTCATGTCTGCTGGAGGAGACGTTTCCAAGACGTATGCTCCTAAAATCAGTGCTTCTGGCTGCGTAGTGATCGACAATTCATCTACTTGGCGTTATGATGCCAACGTTCCACTAATCGTACCCGAGGTTAATGCTGAGGCTATTGGTGAATTTTCTAAGCGCAATATCATAGCCAATCCTAATTGTTCTACCATTCAACTTGTTGTAGCCTTAAAACCTCTCCACGATGCAGCGACCATTAAACGCGTCGTCGTATCTACTTACCAGTCGGTTTCAGGAGCCGGTAAGCAAGGGATGGATGAATTATTTGAGCAATCACGAGCGGTTTTTGTTGCCGACCCCATCACATCAAAAAAATTTACCAAACGTATTGCCTTTAACGTTATCCCGCATATCGACGTTTTTATGGAAGATGGCTATACAAAAGAAGAGTGGAAACTAGTAGCCGAAACAAAAAAAATTCTCGATCCCAGAATCAAATTAACAGCGACGGCTGTTCGTGTCCCTGTTTTTATTGGACATGCTGAATCTGTAAATGTTGAATTTGAAAAACCATTGGAAGCTCATGAAGCAAGAGCTCTTTTGCGCGATGCACCCGGTTGTCAGTTGGTTGATAAACGCGAAGATGGCGGTTATGTGACTCCCTATGAATGTACAGGAGAAGATGACACTTTTATTAGCCGTGTCCGCGAAGATATCACTGTAGAAAATGGTCTATCTTTCTGGGTTGTTTCCGACAATTTGAGAAAAGGAGCTGCGTTGAATGCGATTCAGATTGCTGAATTGCTTGTTGTCCGTAATTTAATAAATCCTAAATCGACGACCTGAATGAAAACGGCAGCGTGAAACATAAAATCATCATACCGCCGTATTTTTCGTGAAATCTCAATATAAAACTGGGTACGTTATAACGCGATAACGCGTTTCGTTGCGTTCGAAATTTCTGTAATTAACGTCTGTGGGGAACAAGGGGTTGTAAGCATTTACATGCTTCACAGACGCGTCGCGGGCGTCCGTCGATGGATTAAGAATTGTCCGCTCGTCTTTTTTTGCGCTTGCTGAACTAAGGAGAGAGCTCGTTTTTACGTGGCGTCTTTGTGCCCGTTTTTTTGTCTTTTTGGGTACCATAACAACCTTGAAACGAGAAACGACGTTTCCGTCTTTTTTTGCTTTTATTGTAGAGCTCGGTTTCATATGAGCGAAAGAAATTGTAGGAAGACTATCGGTATTTAGGTAACGTGCAGATGCCCAACCAACCATCCTATTATACTGGAATAAGCACCAAGATCTATTTGACAGACAGCCCCTAATTCGCACCTTTTCTCCTGTTGGAATTACTGCTATAATTTCATGAGCTGTAGCAGGTCCTGTGCGCAAGATTGCATGGCCCGCTGCTATACGGGCAACCGTTCCAGCGTCCGCGCGAAACACCGGCATTCCGAATACCGACCCCGCAAAAGCTAACATGACCGTTGTTGCCGATAATAAATTTCTACTTAACATCAGTTTTCGTTCCTCTCCATTAATGTGAGGACAAAATAACTCTATTTACTTCTGTACAAATTTGCTGAATTCCAATAAAATGGTGACTAATTCTTCTCTTCAAATCTACCACACTTTGGAAGATACTTTTTTATTTTGTCCTTTTTATTTTCTATACATGCGGTTTATCGTCCAAACCGTGGCGCACGCTTTATGGATTGGCTTATTGAAATAATATCAACCACTTAGCTGATTCAGACAACCGTAATCTAGAGAAGTCTTAAAATTGCCATTGGTTCCCCCAGAATTGCCTCAATATGAAAATTTATTTTTATTGCCTCATTTTAGAAAAATATTTTTCCTACAACGCCTGAAAAATGGGAGGAAGTGACGAAATTTCCTTTAAATAAAATGATTGAATATTTTATTTTGCTTTTATATTCTCGACTGTTCTCAAAGTAGTGTAATGTATAGTCAGATTTTCCCTGAATTTTTCTTGAAAACAAGAAAGGTGTGTGCGCATGATATTAAAAAAACTATCCCAAAATACTGTTATCAAATTACTTATTTCTCTTTCGTTAGTTTTTTTGGCTATTTCTTTTTCCGCAGCCGAAGATAAATCGGACATCAAGCTTGGCGTCATGGAAGGAGAGGAAGCCGCCATTTGGAAAGTTGCTATTGAGCAAGCCAAAAAAGAGGGGTTAAACATTAAGCTTGTTTATTTTTCTGATTATACTTTACCCAATGACGCTATTAACGCAGGCGATATTGACGCAAATGCTTTTCAGCACGCACCCTATCTTAACAGCCAAATTGAGCAATATGGCTACAAACTTTCAGTTGCCGGACACACATTCATTACCCCAATCGGCGTATATTCACGCAAAATCAAAGATATAAAAGATTTGCGCAATGGAGCAAGTGTTGGCATCCCTAATGATCCATCAAATGGCACAAGAGCGCTGCTTTTGCTCGATTCTCTACGTCTCATTAAATTAAGGAATCCCCGCAATGCTCTCTTGTCCCCATTTGACATCATTGAAAATCCAAAAAACTTAAAAATCCGAGAATTGGATGCAGGAATTCTGGGACGCGCGGTTGATGATTTTGATATCGCGATTGTGAATACAAACTGGGCTTTAACGACCAAACTAGACCTAGAAAAAGATGCTATTGCATGGGAAAGCGCACAAAATAATCCCTATGATAATGTCATCGTCGTGCGTACTGCCGACAAAGACAAGCCATGGGTCAAAAAATTAGTTGCCGCTTACAATAGTGAACCTGTCCGCGAAAAAATCAAAGAAGTCTTCGGTACAAAAGCCCAAACATCCTGGTGAGTGAAAATGAACAATTCTGTTCTTATTTCCCTAAAAAACGTTAATTGCCGTTTTAAAAATGCGGTGGATACTTTGGCTATAAATCATTTATCTCTCGATATTCATGCAGGCGAAATTCTTGGTATTATCGGGCGTAGTGGTGCGGGAAAATCAACACTCATGCGTTGTTTGAATGGATCAAAACGCATCGATGAAGGAGCTATTTTTTTCGAAGGTGTCGATATTTCAAATCTATCAGAAACAGAGTTGACACCCTATCGTCGACGCATTGGTATGATCTTTCAACACTTTAATCTTCTATCATCAAAAAAAGTTATTGATAACATTGAATTACCGCTTAAATTGGCAGGCATAAGTGAAAAACAGCAACGCGAGCGTACCTTTGAGCTGATTGAGTTGGTGGGGCTACGCGGTAAGGAATACTGCTATCCTGCAGAACTTTCAGGAGGACAAAAGCAGCGTGTTGGTATTGCACGCTCCTTAGCAGCAAATCCAAGAGTATTGCTATCGGATGAAGCAACTTCTGCCCTTGACCCGGAGACAACACAATCTATTCTGGAGTTGCTTGTCGATATCAATAACCGTTTCAATCTTACTATTGTGCTTATCACCCATGAAATGGAAGTCATACGCGCTATCGCGCATCGTGTTGTTGTTCTCAATCAAGGACGCATCGTAGAGGAAGGGTGTGTGAAAGATATTTTTACATCGCCACAAGAGGAAACAACCATTGCCATGCTCAAGCTTGTCACGCCACAACTTCCAGAAAAATTTGCTAAAAATCTTAAACCTACGGGTCAAGAAGCCGTTGTGGAAATTAATATTGCTGGTGCTATAACCCAGCAGCCCTTCCTTGCTCTTCTTGAAGATGAAATCGGTTTGAGACCACGTATTCTACACGGCGGCATTGATACAATCCAGGGAGAAACCATTGGGCGTCTATTCCTTGGTCTTCCCGGAAAAGACGAAGTTACCTTGAAAAAAGCTATTAAATGGTTGACTGAAAAGAGCCAATACTGCGAGGTTTTAGGTTATGTTTGATATTTTTTATCATGAGCTTCCTGGTGCTATTTTTGATACATTACTGATGACAATAAGTGCTTCATTGGTAGCTCTTGTTGTAGGACTCCCGCTTGGATTGCTTCTCTATACCACCGCACACGAAAGGCTTTTTGCGTCGCGTCTCATAAATCGTCCTCTGAGTGTCATCGTTGATAGCATCCGCGCCATCCCCTTTATCATCCTCGCATTTTATCTTCTACCCATTACCCGCGCAATTATGGGAAGCGGCATAGGAATGCCGTCCGTAATTTTTGTTCTCAGCATTTCGGCCATTCCTTTTTATGCACGAATGGCAGAACTCTCCTTTAAAACAGTCGAAAATAGCCTAATCGAAGCTGTCCTTTCTATGGGAGCAAGCCGTTTTCAAATCGTCAGATATGTCCTCATTCCCGAAGCACTTCCTAGTCTCATCACAGGGTTTACAGTTATGGTCATTTCCCTCATCGGAGCTACTTCACTTGCCGGATATCTCGGCGGAGGGGGTTTGGGCGACATGGCAATTCGCTACGGATATCAGCGTTACAACACTTTCATTATGACAATCGTCACTGCCCTTTTGATCACCCTCAATGTTATCATCCAGTGGTTTTCTGATAAAATTGTGCATAAAATTGATAAAACAAAACACTAACACGACTTGGAAAATTTGTTCTTTTCTCCAACTATAGCTATGATGAGCCACTGCGCGACAAGAGCTGGTTTTTTTAATCGTTCTATTTCCATAGTGGCTTCGTAGTGGAAGACGACTCGACCTGAAGGGCGAACTTCGGCGTCATTTAGAACAAAACGAGCGCGCACCCGTGCGCCTGTCTTTACGGGACTCATAAAACGGACTTTATCAAAGCCGTAATTGATCCCCATTTCGGCTCCCTCCAGCTCTGGAAGCGCTTCGTAAGCGAGCGTTGACAAAAGCGATAACGTCAAAAAACCATGAGCGATAGTACCGCCAAAAGGTGTTTCTTTCGCTTTTTCTTCGTCTACATGGATCCATTGGTGATCATCCGTTGCAGAAGCGAACTGATTAATCATATCTTGTGTGACAAAACGCCACTGTGACAGCCCAACTTCTTTCCCAATAAAATCTGTTATACTTTGCATCGTCATTTTTTGCCGCATAGCGCCATTCCTGTTTTATTTTACGGAATCACCCTATTGCTTTTATAGAGCCCATTGATTAGAGCATCAATAACAAAAGGCGACAGTTTTAAGAAGAGTTTCAAGAGAAAATATATTTACGAATTAGGCAACTACCTCTCGGAGAGTGTAACTTTTAAATGGGAAAAAATAATGGCAAGCAATGTAAGCTTAACCGGTTTAGCGCATGATTTAAAGCAGCATGCAGAAAACCACCGGCCTATTCGTATTGGACTGATCGGCTGTGGTGAAATGGGAACAGATTTGTTATCAAGCGTTGCACATATGGATGGCATACAGATTGCAGCTGTCGCCACCCGAGTGCCATCACGCATTTTTGACGCAGCTATATTAGCCTATGGCGAAGACGGCCACGCTCGTGAAGTTGAAAATACCTGTTCCTTAACAAAAGCTATCGAAGAAGGCTTAATTGCAGCGACAGACGATATTAATATTGTTCTGCGCCATGAACAAATTGATATTATCGTTGATGCAACCGGATATCCTGAGGTTGGCGCGGAAATCGGCTTCAAAGCACTCGAAAACGGGAAACATCTTGTCATGATGAACGTTGAAGCAGACGTTACGATTGGTGCCTATCTAAAACATGAAGCGGACAAACGGGGTCTTATTTACACACTTGGTGCTGGCGATGAACCTTCTTCCTGCATGGAACTTATCGAATTTGTTTCAGCTCTCGGACATAAAGTTGTTGCAGCTGGTAAAGGCAAAAATAACCCGCTTATCTTTGATGCCACTCCAGATGATTATGAAGAAGAGGCATTACGGCGCAATATGAGTGTCCGTATGCTAGTTGAGTTTATTGATGGTTCCAAGACGATGGTTGAAATGGCAGCAATTGCCAACGCAACCGGACTTATTCCCGATTGCCCAGGAATGCACGGTCCGCAAGCAACACTGCAAGATTTAAGCAAAGTGCTCATTCCTAAACAAGATGGTGGTATCTTAAATCAATATGGAGTTGTGGATTATTCAAGAGGTCAAGGAGTTTCCCCCGGCGTTTTTGTGGTTGCAGAAATAGCGCATCCACGTCTACGTGAACGTATGGAAGACCTAAAAATTGGTCAAGGGCCTTACTTTACCTTTCACCGTCCCTATCATCTAACAGCAATGGAAGTTCCGCTGACCTGTGCGCGCATTATGCTTTATGGAAAAACCGATATGGCACCGCTTAGCCACCCGGTAGCAGAGGTCTGCGCCGTTGCTAAAAAAGATTTGTATCCTGGAGATCAATTGGATTTCATCGGTCTTTACAGTTATCGTGCTTGGATAATGAACGTTGCAGAGGCGCGCGCGCACCAAGCAATCCCGTGTGGTCTTCTAGAAAAAGCGACAGTTACGGCTGAAATAAAAAAGAATGAGCTTATTACAGTACACAACACTTCTATCCGAGAAAACCAGTGGATTGCACAACTTCGAAAGAAGCAAGATTTGCTTTTAAACTCCCCTCCCCCCGCTTAAATCCGATAGCTCTATCGCCTCCTACTGTAAAATGGCCGTAGATTTGTAAAAGAAGAATCAAGACTCCGCGTCTAAGAAGAAAGCTGTATATAAGAGAACTGCGAACTATTTCCGATGTGCTTTGAAGAGGCGCTGTGAGTTGCGTGTAGCCCAGCGGTTCCTCCCCCCGCCTGCTTCGGCACAGGCCGCTGCAGATGCTGGATTTCATGTATAATGAGGCTCACCAAGGATGATTGCAGATTAAATCAATAATCCCACGAGAGATACCAAAATGCCGGGTAGATTGTTGGTCAATAAGCCGACCAGTATTGAGATGATGCCTATGCCACCCCAGACTCCAGCATACTCTCTGAAGGCCACTTTCTCAACTTTTTCAAGAGCCAATCCGTCTTGTTCTTCAACCGCATGAATAACAGCCGTATTTACCGCTCCCATAACTTTATCCTTTTCTGATACCGTAATGACCACCCCATCTTGAAATTGAGCTTTTATAACATTTGCGTTACTTTCTGCAACGTGCGCGAAGAAGATAATAAATGCTGAAAAAATACCTGAATAAATTTGTTTTTTAATTAATTTAAGCATAATTTCTTTTCCGATTTTTTTAATTTTAATATTTAATCAATTATCACAAATATAAATATTAAAAATTCTTATATTAATTAAGTATATACAATATAATACATTACTA
>NZ_JAYMZI010000013.1:0-29066 GCF_037070845.1 Bartonella numerosa | reverse complement strand
ATATGATCCGGTAGTTATAAGCCCTATTGTAAGGCAGCACATTGTGCTGCCTTTTTCGTTAATAAAAGTATATTTTAATCAAAATATCAAAACCATCGTAACAAATTAATTAGAATAACAAAAGACTCTACTTTATTCAGCAAAGCCTACGATCTTGGACCTGAAAAATCCATTCAAGACGGCAGTTTTAGCAATGCAATCTGCAATCATGAAAAAATCTTTGTGATATTTGTTTCCATAAGTTGCATATTGACAATATGATCTCTTTTCTGCCTTCCACTCATCATTTGAAAATTTATTCTATGACACACAAACTCCCCCACTGTCTCTTCATAAAATACGATGGTAATTTACACAGATGCAGCGCAGTAAAAGCCATGTATATGATACACGAGAAGCGGCCAGCTTTTCTACCGAAGAAAAATTTCCAAACCAATGAAAATGCAAACGCCCCTTTCGTTGTGTCCAGAGCTATTCTTTCGACAACAATGAATATTTTTCGCAACGTCAGAACCAGGATCTCGTACGCAGTGGCACCAGATACTACATTGCTCCGAAGTCACTTAACCATTTAATTAATCACCTAAAATGGAAGATATCGACTGAATACGGGATGTACCAGAATCTTTTGTACGCGCAGCCTCCTGCAAGGCCTGAGAGAGGTCATTAACTGCATCCAAGTGCGTTTGCAGAAATTCACTATTACGGCATAATTTCTCCTGTAAATCCGCCAATAATTCCTCTATCTCATTTTCAATGTCCTGATTCATATAGCGTTTTACGTCACTCATCGACTTATTAAGATCGCGTAAACCGCGTATCTTACATAGGTTTATTTCTTCATAATCCGGGACGCTGTGGCTCTCTAGCATGGAACTTTCATACTCTATCACCTGTGCTAACCCTTTAACGGCAGCCACAAATTTCGTCATAGCCCAGTCACGGCAAATCTGATCATTTTCAAGAACTTTCGCTTTTGATGCAGTCATTTTTATTTCCCCTTTAACAATATTACCTCTTGAGCTTTCAGTGAGAACGACACAACGCCCTCCCCTAAGCTGAATTCATTCCACGAACAACCACATAGACGACAGCACGACATCTTCCAGAGGCTAAAATTTGTTCCGCTTCTAACTTATTAATATGAAAACATTTCCCCTTTGTTTTTTTTAACTAATATTTACCGTGACACCGATCCCGCAAAGCGTCATCTCTTCCGACGCCAACGCACCGCGGATACCGTATTTGGTAAAATTCGGTAAAAAACCACCGCACAGGAAAGCACAAAATTTTAAAAAAGCCCCAGCATCCTCACCCTCCATAGCCTCTAATCCCGCACGCTCCTGCCCTGCGATCACGCCCACGCGATGAAACCACACTCAACACAAAAGACCTCGAAACCGCAGAAAAGCACCACCCTCCGGGATCACTCACTCCCTGCACACACCACACCGTGCGCCGTAGTATTCTGCACAAAACACAATTTGTCAATAATTTGCGAACGCACAGAATGTCATGACACAAATTCGCTGAAAACTTCTATTTTTATCGTTTTTTCCCTCTACCGCTAATAAATAGGCCGCAAAATATAGAATTTTTACCGTTTTATGCTCATAAAAAGATATTACTCCCCCAAAAATGCTTAACAGCTAAAGTTTTTGTCACTCCGCTCGCGATACAGTTTCCCAACATCGACAAAAGTACCCTTTGTTTTTTGTTAACACCCTCTAGTCTCTTCCAGAGACTATGACGATAAAAAACTTCATTTACGAAAATATCTCGCTCTCTAATGTTAAAAAATTAAGCGATACCGCGCACTTTTTTGCTGGAACGGTAGTAATCAAAATTTCCTCTACGAATAAGGTGAACGAAAAAACTTCTCCTTCAATCAAAAGTTTGTATTTCAAGGCGATCAACTCCTAAGTTTCTACTGAACCATTCTCACATATATTTCAGCAGTTTGCCGTGCTCTAAACTCATTTTTGTTGTAGAAAGAGGGAGAAGTGGCACTTTCCTCATGTCGTTTTCGTGTGAGATTTGTGCCGAGCGGTTTTACCGTACGGGGGGTTTTTCGTATCGTCAAAGAGTTGTGGAGGGTGATTGTGAGAGTTTTCTCGTCCGTTCGGTGTGAGTTGTATTTTTTTCTATCGTCAGAATTAAAAAACGGGCAACGAAGCACCGAAAAGGCTATCCATGATTATGACTCGTAGGCAAAATGAAATTATTTAAGAAGCAACTTCCGTGACATTTATCACATGTAGCAGCGAATATTTGTAGATGTGGATTTATGACCTGTCATAGCGCGATCTCTAGGAATTTTAAAACCACTTTAGATGCTTACTAAAAATACCCATGGAAAAAAACTTCGTACCAAGAGCCAATAATATGAGAAAAACCGCAAACCAAAGAAGGCATGTGTGGGGAGCTTTCAGGGATTTAGCACTAACTATAGGGAAACAAAAAAGACCTTCTGAAAATCATCCTGTCAAATCACCTCTTCGTTATCCGGGAGGGAAAAGTCGTGCCATCTTATGATCATTGATAATTACATAAAAAAACAAAAAACTCTGTGTTCCCCTTTCGTAGGAGGTGGCTCAGTTGGGCTCACTCTGGCGAAAAAAGGAACGAAGATTTATGCTTATGATAACTTTGAACCGCTCGTTATCTTTTGGCAAATGCTCCCAAAAGACGCTTTGGCTCTTGCTGAAAAAGTAAGCGAATATGAGTCCCTATATATGACTTTGAAGCTCATCCTTACAGCCGGTTTTTCAGCTTTTTTCTCTTCAATCTTCTTGCTGAAAAAATCCTCACAAAGCGAATTATTTGTGGAGCATTCCGCATTTTTGAAAAAAATTGCAGAAAAACACTAGAAAAATTTTTTTTTTTGCTATAGGGCGTTTCCCAAGTTAAGACAATTAACGGAGGGGATGGAGTTGTCATGTCGAAAATCTGTTGTCAATCTGCGTACGGTAGCCCTTTACAAAGATTTTCTTTTTCAGAAACACATGAAAATGGTTGATTACGCTCCTTGCGTTGTTTTTTGCATTTATGGCATTAAGCGGTCTAGTGTTTGTACGAGGTTTCGGGACAGTTGAAAGCTCTCTTCAAAAAAGAGTGAAAGCTTTAACGGGGTCTGTTTCAAAATCTATTGCAACAATTACTGTTATCGGTGTTGGTATTGCTTGGATTGATGGTTATATCGAGTTGCATAAAGCCTTCTTTGGTAGAAGCAATTCAGAAAAATGTCAAAAAACTCCAAAACGCTCAGACTGCTGCTGATGTTCAAAGTGCTCAAGCACAATTAGTCGCTACACAGGCTTTGTTACAAGCCAAAACTATAAAAATACAAGCCGTTGCTATGATTCAAAAAGCACAAGCTGAAGCTGAAAATATTCGTACGAGACAAGAATTTAACGCGCGATATAAAGATTATGCGAAACGACTGTTAAGCAAGTAAAGCGCAAAACTAAAGAGAGGGGAGAAATGATGCCAAAAATCACCATAACAACTTTGCTTCTTTGCACCGGGATTATCGCTGCTGGGTGCTCTAAAAACTATAGCGTAGCCAACTTTAAAAAAGATGAACAATTACGCGAAGAATGGCTTGTTAGATGTGGATGGACAGGACATTCAAAAAACTGTGAAAATGTCCGAGTGGCACAACATCAAATTGATGTAGAGCGCAGAAAACAAGCGCAAGAGAAACGTCGTAAAGAAGAAGAAGAATGGCGTAGAACAGCGGAAGAAAGACGTAAAAAAGCCGAAGAAGAAAGAGTCAGACAAGCAGCTGAACAAAAAGCTAGAGAAGAAGAAGCAAGAAGAAATGCTGAGGAACAATCACAAGAAATGGACAAAATATGGAAGGAAAAGATGTAAGAAATGATCGAAAGAAACAAAAAAATAAAAGCAGAAACCTTTGGCAGAAAATATAATCCCAAAAACGTAAGCGAGTGAATATAGAAGAATGCCTGAAAATACAGACTTTTTTGCTAGAGCCGAAGCCGCTTTAATGCAGCCGCTTACAGAGAGAATGGCTGACACCATTAGCTATCTTTCACGGGATTTGACTGGTCCTCCTTCCTTCTCTTGCGTGCTCTACATAATTGTTCTGGGGTACAATACGACCTACGGTCGTTCTTCTACACCGATGTGGGAATTTATGGCAACAGCTGTAAAGCTTGCCATCATTACAACATTAACAACACACGCTCCTGACTACAATGCTTGGGTTACAGATATATTTTCAAGGATTTGCCAACGCCATTTCAAACCTCACACAAGGGTTATCATCAGACCAAAATGTATAGGATAATATGATAAACTATGCGTGTGCACATGTTTTTGAGACAGCAGATAAAACACACCGGATGGACTGAAATTGGCACATTTCTTGTGAGCTGGGCAGCTGGTTTTGTTTGCATACTTATTATAGGGATATTCTGTGTGATCGGTTTCATCGTTTCAATGTTATCGGAATTTGGTCTATTTCTTGCTCTCTCGTTAGGACCACTCTTCATAGGCCTTTATCTGTTTTCGACAACCAGACGCTTCACAGAAGCTTGGTTAGGGCAATTAGCAAACTTTGTTATTTTGCAAATATTAGTGGTTTTACTTGGTGGGGTGTATGTGAAGATGGCAATGAAGGTTCTTTCAACAAATATCGAAGATATCATCCTTACAATGACCCAATTCATCACTGTTGGCATTGGGGGGATTTATCTCTTTATTCATTTACCGGCAATTGCTTCAGCTTTAAAAGCAGGGGGAGCATCCCTTACAGGAGCAACGCATTTGGCACATCATTCGAGCAAACCGGTTGGAAAAACCGCTGCTGCTACAGGTCGTGGCAAGCATGTGGGATGCTGGTAAGTTCACGTCAAAAATATGAAAAATGTTCTAATTTCAATATCAAAAAGCTGGAATAAAAATGGGGAGGAATTCATGGAAAGCATATCTTCTAATAAACGCAATAATGAAGCAACAATTGCAAACAAAAAGTTGCACACTTCAACAAAAAAGCAATCCTTAATATCCAAAATGGGTAGGGGATTAACTTTTATACTTTTTCTTCTTCTTTTTAATTACCGCCGACCAATTCGCGGTATGATCGGTGTAATAGGAGGATTTTGCGGTATTTTTTTTTCAGCGGTCTTTACCCTACCTTATATGTCAGGACAAGAGCATTTCTCCTTAGAAACAAAGATTCTTGCCGTAATCTTCTTTGGTCCATTATGCCTTCTCTGCCTAGCGATAAATTGGTACTATGACAAATTATTATTAAAATTAGCACCTCCTGATATTCAACTGACGCTGTTTCAATGAATGAGAAACCTAGCTGCTTCTCATTTTTGAATCTTGCAGAATAACCATTTGCCTTATGTTTATTCCCTAAAGTGAGAGGTTGTTTTGTTTCTTCGTTTATGAAATTGCTTTACAATCTCTTGCTTCACGAAGCCGTACGATCTGAAAAAATCGAGACCTATAGCTTTAGCTTGCATTTTTTCATAGGGCTTGCGCGTCATCTTCATGTTGTCACAACGCACATAAATGATGGAACTTTTCAATATCTGTTGAACGTGCTTTGTCCAAATTTCCCAACCATGTGCAATGAGATGCCATAGCTTGCCGTGCCTCATATAAGGAAAGCCATCTTTCCAGTGCGTTGATAAGCTATACTCCCCTGTTGATTGCATTATATTTTCCAAGGTTAGAGGCAAGTATCACATGATCTAGTAGACGAAGTTTTTTTTTACAATTCACACTGTGTTAAGCAGAGTAGAAGATTTGTTGAAATTTGATATTAATTTTAGGATTATCATCCTAAGCCAAAAACCACAAAACTTCGCTTATTAAGCGGTTATACTTCCTTTCCTTCTCCTTTTTTGAAGGATAAATTAAGTGGCTTGAGATTTCCTGCTCTGTATCATTTTTGTTCTTTTTCGTATTTTTGTATGAGAAGTTCGCGCACTTCATCTGCGATTTTTGTCCCACGACTTGCACAACTCATCTTAATGGAGCGATGCAAACTTTCTGGCACATCAATAGTAAGACGTTTCATGCGTTCATCCGTGTTAATTGTTCGGCTCTCTACCCACGCATCAGCTGTTGCGGGAATCGATTTACTGGTTGGTTTTGTACCAATCTTAATTTTTTTGCTCATTAAAAAATTCCTTTATCTCAGCAGCGACAGCTTCTATCTCTGCCGCAGCTGGTCCTTGCTGATCAATTTCGTAGACTGCCTTTCCCTGCGCTGCGGCTTCCGCAAAAATTACGCGTTGCGCAACACTCGAAGAAAAAATATGCACCGGATATACCGAAAGAGCTTCACCTACATCGCGCCCTATCGCGGTATTGACTATTCTACGATTAATAACAAAAACAGATTTAAGATTTTCTTTATATACACGCGCCTCATCAATCAGCTTCACAATCCCATCAGCGGCCCAAATATCATAGGGGCTCGGCTGTACCGGAATGAGCACTAGATCCGAGGCCATAATTGCACTACGCGCAAGATCCGTTACACGTGGAGAACCGTCAATAAAAATATGATCATAGCCCTCACCGATCTGCGTAATCTCTTTATGAACCGTTGCGCGCGGTAGACCAACAACTGGAAACAAGGGGGCATCTTCGCGGGCAGCGGCCCAATCCAATGCGCTGCCTTGTGGATCTGTATCAATGAATAACACACGCGCCCCAGTACGTGCAAAGCTAGCGGCAAGATTCACACTCAGCGTGGTTTTCCCCACACCACCTTTTTGATTCAATAACCCAATTATCATTAATTACGCCTTTCAGCTTTATCGTTTTTACGATTATAAAGAGAATAACAAAGCATACAAGCAACCCACAGGCCAGGAGAAACCATCCCTCCTGCCCCCAAAAGAGCCACGATACGTAAAATAATACAATGTCAGTTAAATACACCCGCTCGAATTTAGCAAAGTTAGAAATAAGTGCAACAAGAGAAAGAAACTACACACATACTTTCAGTACAACCAATACCCCTTTTGAACCTGCGCATGAAAACTTCATAATTTCACGAAAACTATGAAGACACAAAGACAAACAGAAATTTTACAGCCCTCCTCGGCATTACGAAGCCTCTTTCAGTATCCCTTAACAAAGCGGATCCTTTTGTAAAATAATCGGTAAAATATTATCGCGAACGCATCAAACAATGCTTACTATGCCTAAACCACAAAGATCGTTTGTAAAAAGATCTGCCAGTAACCGAAGTAATTAGTAAAATCTGCGCCTCCTACCCCATCAAGTTATTTTTCTCGACAGATAAGCCATTTTTGTTAAAATGCAAATTAGAAGGTACTTTGCGACATCTTTTCTGTATCGTAAGATGAAGAAAACGTCATAAATAAATGAGCCCCTTGGAGACAAACGAGAATGGACTTGCAAAAAATTGAAGATGATATCTTCATCAGTGCCCAAATTAGTATCGAGGATGTTGAATCATTGGCAAAGGCAG
Organism: Bartonella numerosa; assembly: GCF_037070845.1. NCBI lineage: Bacteria > Pseudomonadati > Pseudomonadota > Alphaproteobacteria > Hyphomicrobiales > Bartonellaceae > Bartonella > Bartonella numerosa. The sequence goes on along the minus strand of NZ_JAYMZI010000013.1, from coordinate 21,580 downwards.
GTTTTAGAACGATTGTCTGCAACCGCCCTGATGGAGAAGATCCTCACCAACCCGATTTTTCTGCCATAAAGGCAGAAGCCCACAAACATGGGATAACGGCTCATCATGTCCCTATTGTTGCTTCCTGCTATGAAGAATCAGATATTAAATCCATGAGAGAGATTTTAAAAACAGCACATCTCCCCCTTCTTGCTTACTGCCACCGCGGAGGGCGTTCGATACATCTCTACCGTTTGGCACGCCTTCGTTGATTTGCATATCTTAACGAATCGGAAAGAAACAAGCGATAAATCTCTGAGTTCCTATAAAAGTTGTAGAACGATAGAAAGATAAAGAGAATGACCAAGGCAGATACTTGTACGCTTGATTCCCCTTCCCACAAACATAAGCTCCGTATACTCTACGATATTTTGGAGTATATTTTCGTTATTATGGTTAGTTTAAGCGCTACTTTTGCCGCACTCATGTCTTTTTCGGACCATATTCATAGGGTGCATTTTTAAAAGTAAGCAACTCGTCTAGCTGCGATGATGGCTTCGCCGCTGCGAGGATTTTTTTGGCTGCCTTTTCGTCGCGTTGCATTTGTGCAATCAAAGGCTCAAGCCCATCAAATTTTTCTTGACTTCGTAAAAACTGTAAAAAAGAAACAGTGCAGCTCTCTCCATAGAGGTCACCATCAAAGTCAAATAAATAGGTTTCTAGGAGTGGAGCTCCATCCTCCACAATCGTCGGGCGGCATCCAAAACTTGCAACTCCGTCGTACAAAACACCATCAGAACGTCGTAATCGTACTGCATAAACGCCGTGCGCTAAACTGGTTTGAGGGGGTAAAATTTGATTGGCCGTAGGAAAGCCCAAGAGGCGACCAAGTTGTTGCCCCTGTATAACCGATGAGCGCACCCGATAATGATATCCTAACAAATGAGATGCTTTTTCTACCTCACCTTGTGAGAGAAGCTGGCGAATAAAGCTAGAAGAAATCATCTGCTGTTGGGAATCTTGTGGGTTAGACAAACAAGGAACTCGGACAACTCCAAATCCATATTCCTCGCCCCGTTGACTGAGAAAATATGAATCACCACTCTTTTTATGGCCAAATCGAAAATTTTCACCCGTCACCACGACTGAAACGTCAAATGCTTGTTTCAAGATCAAACGGATAAATTCATCCGCTGAAAGAGCAGAAAAATCCTTATCAAACGGCTGTTCAATAATGCCATCAAACCCAAGAATTTTAAAAATTTCGGCTTTTTCAGCAGCCTTGGTCAAGCGATCGATAGGACGTGAGCGTTGAAAAAAGCTCTTTGGATGCGGTTCAAATGTTAAAACAAGAGCTGGCTTATTTTTTATACGAGCCCACTCGAGCGCTTTCTTGAGAACCAATTGATGACCACAATGTACACCATCAAAATTCCCAAGCGCCAGCACCGCCCCCCGCCAAATTGCAGGAAGCATATCGATCCCTTGAAGACGCAAAAAATCAGACATTACTGCAGTGCCCACATCATTGCTTGTGGTTTATAGCCGTAACGTTCAAGAAACGCGCGCAATGCTTCTTTATCCACCACACCGTTTTTCGCATATTCATAATGATGAATGCCCCCCATGATATAAAGCACATCGAGGCCAAAATCTATTGCGCCTTTGACATCGGTTAAAAAACCATCGCCAATAGCGAGAATCCGGCTTTTTTCTACTGTCCCACGGATATTTTTCAGTTTTTCAAAAGCGCATTCATAAATAGGAGCGTGAGGCTTACCAGAGACGCGCACTTCGCCCCCTAACTGTTGGTAAAGACGAGCCAAAGCACCAGCGCACCAAAACTCCTGGTTCCCGCGATGTACAATAATATCGGGGTTAGCACAAATAAATGGCAAATTCCGTGCTCGTATACGGCGAAACATTTCTTCGTAAGCATGTGGTGCTTCGTCAAGCTCTTCAAGAAAACCACTACAAACCACCACAGACGCTTCCCATTCCTCAACTAATTCACAATCTAGCCCATCCAACAAAGTCATGTCATGTTGTTGGCCAATGAAAAAAATCTTACGTGGCGCAACACGAATGAGATCACGCGTCACATCTCCTGAAGTAATGACGGCATCATAATAACCGCTATGGACGTTCATGCTTTGTAATTGAGCGATAACATCTTCCCGCAACCGAGGGGAGTTGGTCAAAAAAACAACATTTTTCCCCGTTTCCCGGATTTTGCGCAACACTTTTAATGCAGAATCAAATGCCTGCACGCCGTTATGCACAACACCCCAAACATCGCAAAAAACAGCATCGTAACGCGCTATGATACTATCAATATGAGTAAGTTCGTTCATGCTGCACCTGGTCTATATATTTTATTTGCACTTATTAAACCGTTCTTCCTTTTAAATTACTTATCGAAAGATCATTCTCCTGTCATCTCCTTTCTCAACATTGTATTCTTTATACTTCTTACTACAACTTAAAAATCTTATGCCTTATCATGGATCCTAGAGCTGATTTTCTGCTCTGCAGTCGGCTTTAGCAAAATCATAGGGCCTTAATGAGAATATTTTCCCTTACAAACTGTAAGCAATTTAGAACTGATCCCCATTTGAATTTTGGAGCCTAATAACTTCTACTGCTCAAGAATTTTTGCCTTATGTAAAAAATTTACAAAAATTTAAATTCGCTGTATCTGCTATATTTATTCTGCAATGGTAAAATTAATCAGAAAATAAAATGAATAAAGTTAGTATCGCATACTCACCGTCGTGCCCGATTATCAGGCACCCATTACACTGACTTTAAGAAATTAACGTATAAAATTTTGGAAAAGCAAGAAGTTAACATTTTTTGAAAAGAAACTATAGGCAATTAAGGGACCTACCCTAAAATTGGCAAAGGGACACTGCACCCACGACCCACTGTGTTGCCGGCTATGGTGGGCATTTCGTTAAATTGGTTTCCAAAATCTCTTAAACTTCATCTCCCTGGATAATTATCCGATCATTTTTTCTGCAACAATTTGGCGAAAATATCGGGTATTACAGCGCAAATAAGAAAAATAATCGCCCATGGGGAAAACCGTATCTGGAATGGTCTGATTTTACATAAATCAGCTATTCGGTGATAAGTTGAGCCTAACCAAAAGATATATTAGTTGTCATTGGCAATATTTATCTATCAAGATGAATAGCGTGCACGAGAGACAGCCAAGAACAAGCAGTGCACAGTTACAGAAATGAATAATTATTTTGGTGGCTCAAAGAAAAAGCCGGACTGTCAGATGCCGACGCGCTCTACACAGTTGCCCCGCATGTAGTAAATAAAGCGCCACCGTAGAATTCATTAAGCTGCTCGCACACCAACAAAAACGCCTGCTGATTAATCGCATTTCGACTCGCTTTAGTGGCAAAAATGCGGTGCGCCAATTCTCGGACACTCAAGGTGTTATGCCACTCTTCGTACATCAAATTGGTAATGTATTTTTGAATTTTCCTCTTAAATAACTCATGCTTTTAATGTAGGTAAATTTTTGTGTTGTGTAAGATAACCCTTCGTGAAACTTCATCAAGTTTTGAGCTTTATGCAAGACAGCAATGTTAGCGTCTAGCTAAAGCACAATGGTTGTAATACTTGCTTGCATCCGTTTTTCAATGCACCAATTTGGACGGAAAAATGCTATGCTCCGTTGCGTGTTTTCCCTATCGCCAGATAGATCACCTTTCGACAGCCTTCATTCATCTGAGCAAACAACATCGATTGCACTTCCCGAACGAACTTTACAAAATCATGTATACGCTCTACCACCGAATGGCCCAGTCCTCTCAAAATATAGTGCAAAAATGCAATTTTCGTTTGATAAAAGAAAGTACGTGCCGTAATTGAAATCGAATTTAGACTAAGTTAGAGTACGGTAAGTTAGAGTACGGTAAGCTAGAGTACGGTAAGCTAGAGTACGGTAAGTTAGAGTACGGTAAGTTAGAGTACGGTAAGTTAGAGTACGGTAAGTTAGAGTACGGAGTGATGTACGTACCAAATCGATTAGAGCAGATATTAGACATAACAAAGTATGAGTGTAAAAGGATTTTCAGCTGTCACCAGAATTCATATCACTAGGCAATGAGTTATCCGAATGAAGGACGTGCTTCTAACACGGAGGCGTTAGCGAAATTTCTGTGTTGGGAGTCAGTATAACGTGTTCACTCACAGAGAGTGGCTTGGTGTTCCGACTTGTTCACGCGAGCAAGTGGTACGTCTGCCCAAGAGGAAAGAATTGATTGTCAACCCCGTTCTATGCATGAAAATTTAAAAGATGACCTTTCAATTTCTTTTAAAGAAATCCCAAAAAAACAATAGATTACACTCGACATTAATCACGTGAGGATCAAAAGATGAGCCTACAAGCCGGCAACTTAAAGTCATGCCACGGCCCTTCACAAAGTGCGGGAGCTTAAAGTGAAATTTTTAGAGGCTAAACGAAAGTTTGATTTAAAATATCAATCTGCAAGTGAATTCGATTGTTTCCTTCCTGAGCACCTCAATGACAATGTAAAAACAAGGCTCAAAAAGAAAGATGGGAGTCTCAGCGAGCAATATTACAAATGGCAATTTTTGTACTCTATAATTCAATCGGGTCTTTTTGCCAAGGATTACATTGGCACAGAAGTCTGCTTCCCAAAAGGAAATAAATCATCCTCCCCGATCAAGATAGATGCAGCCATTTTTTGTGATAAAGATTGGTTTGATAAATATAAAGATTATCATTTAAACGGAAATATCGAAAGTTTAGAATGGCTAAGAGAGCACCTAATTGCAACGCTTGAATTCAAAAAAGAAGATAATAAAAATGTATCCACGGTATGGGACAAACAGCTCAAATCTTACTTAAAAGAAAGCAATAGAGATTTTTGCTTAGGGATATTATACGATACAGAGAGATTATATTTATTCCGAAAAGATAACGGTAAATTTATAAGATACAGTGAAGAATTTAATGTTAGGGGTAAAGATAGTAAAACTAAGGAACTCTCGTTACATCTGCCCGACCCCTATGTAAATATTCCTAATTTTAAATCAATTCTGGAGTGGACAGAAAGTAAAGAATTTGACCGCTCTAGGCGTTCCATTAATGATTTAGACCTTATTTCAGGCATTCATTCGATTCAAATTAATGATGCGATGAGCCATATATTGCGAACAATGGACAAAGTCGGAATGGTTAACCAAAAGGGATTTGAGATATTAATCCAAATCCTTGCACTAAAAATATATGATGAGAAACGTAATGAAAAGATTCCTTCTTACAATCTGAATTTCTATATTTCAGAAGCTGAAAAGAAGTTTAAATCTTTAGCCGACAGTAATATTCAGGCCTTTATCGATAGAATGATAAAACTGAGGAATTATGCATCAGAAACATACTTCCGCATATTAGAAAATAACCCATTAGATACTAAACACGAGAATCATATCAAAGTATTAATTGAAGTGGTTTCCCAATTTCAAGACTACTCGTTTGTTCGTTCTCATAAAACTGACTTATATCAATTAGTATTTTATAAATTTGCAACACCCTTTTCAAAAGATCACAATGCTCAGTTTGTTACGCCATTACCATTAATTGATTTTTTAGTTAATATCGTTAACCCCAGGAACGGCGAAACCATAATTGATCCAACGGTTGGCATAGCAGATTTTCTTTCAGTTTCCTACGTCAATTCCCATAGCAAATTGGATGATGGTAATATTTTTGGTATGGATATTGATGAGCAAATGGTGATGCTGGCTACACTCAATATGCTTTTAAATGGAGATGGAAATGCCAAAATAGAAGCCAAATCAGGCTATGGTTCTTTGCTATCTAAATTTGGCCAGTCGGGGCAAATTTTGGACCTCATTCCCTCAATGAACAAAAAAGGTGATTGGGACAATAGACCAGACAAAAATAAACTTAAGAAATTTGATGTGGTTTTAACGAATCCTCCCTTCGGTGAGGATAGGTCTTTTGTTGCTAAAAGGAATTCTCAAGAATGGGACGTTATAAGTTGCTACGAGCTTTGGTACTTATATCATGGTCTAAATCAAGCACAGAGTAAAGAAGGAAAAACTAAATCAAATGAGAAATTATATAAGATTGACTTAGGTGTAGTATTCTTAGAGAATGCTTACCGAATTTTAAAAGAAAATGGCAGGATGGGGATAGTATTATCTAATTCTATAGCAAGCATCGATACCCACAAAATAGCCAGAAAATGGCTAACAGAAAAAATGAGGATCGTAGCAATTTTTGATTTACCATCAGGTGTATTTGCTGAAACCGGTGTAAATACCTCCATCATTGTAGCGTATAAACCACCAGATAAAGAATTGGCTAAATTAAAAAACAAAAATTACCAAATTTTCGCGAAAGACATTCAAAAGGTGGGATATGAGGTTAAAACACAAAAAAGAGTAAAGTTCTTTTCCCCAATTTATAAAGTTAATTTTGATACTTTTGAAATAGAGATAGATGAAAATGGTAGAGTCATCCTCGATGAGGACTTTAGTCAAACAATCGAGGACTTTAAGTGTTGGTGTTTAACTCAAGAACAGCAATTGCAAGATATTTTTATTCAAGATAAGTAATTATGGATAACTACATTAGAACGCATAATTATATTCTTTATAGTGAGATAAAAGAAAGAAAATTTAGCCTTTCTTCATCTCAATTTAAAAAATTTAATCTAGAAAATAAAAATTTTCTATATGTAAGAGATTTTTTGGATAGAGATTTACAGAATAAAGACCTTGGCACCGAAATTGGATCTGTCAATTATATTGAAAGATCGACGCATTATTTTTTAAAAACAAAAGCGTTGCAAGAACATTCATTCTTACCAGAATTTTCTCCAGAATCAACTATTCCAATCCTCCCAAAATCTTTTTTAAATATGAACTTAAAAGAAGGTGACCTCATTATTTCAAAAGATGGAAATATTGGAGAAAGTATAATTTTAGATAAAGATTACCATAATATTATGCTTTCGGGAGCTTTATATAGGTTGCCTATAACTAAAAATAAATACTATTTATTTGCATTTATTAAAAACCCTATTTTTAAAGAACAATTGGATTTTATGGTTCCTAAAGGTGCGACAATAAGGCATGCAAAAACGTTATTCCTAAATTGTAAAATACCAATTCCGAATAATAACAAAAATGACTCCATGAAATTCATAGAGTTTTTAACTAAAGCTATTCTTAAAAAAGAATCATTAATTAGAACTAGACACGATAAAATTCTTGAAAAAATAGAAACTGAACTATTAGAGAACCAAAATCAAAAGCAATATTCTTTTGAACTGCCAACCATAAAAGAAATTGAACACTTTGGAAGGTTAGATACTAGTCTGTATGGGCATCCATTTAAATATTGGAATTTTATCGTTAATAATTATAAATACGGTTCTATAGATTTGCCGTCCAGAGGATTTACTTGGGAGAGAGGCACATCTCTGGAAAAGGGATGCATAGGAATACGGATAGATAGCAACATCTACCATGAGGGATTTTACGAGCTCGTGTTACCAACTAATATTAGTCAGTATGGTTATGTTAAAAAAATTTCGTATATCGGTACACCAACAAAGTTAAAAACCATTGAAAAAGGCGATATTATATTTGGTGGAGAAGGGTTTGGAAAGGGAAGAACTTATGTTGTACTTGATAAAAGTAGTAATGTTGTAACAAATTATCATGGGATAAGGCTAATAAACCAAAATGCTAATTTAATTGAAAGCATATTTATTCGGTGTTTTCTTGCATTTTGGCGTTCCAAAGGAATGATTGATTATATTGGGGTTGGCGGTTCAGGCGGGCATTGCGCTCCATCATATTTTCACTTAATTAACACTCCCAAATTTTCGGATATCAAGCAACGAGAAATATCTAAGTTATATTATAATTCGAATATTGAATACTTGTCGGATAATTTTACATTGGATAATTTCTTAGAGAATGATGATGCTTATAACGATAAAGCTGGTATATATGAACTAGATAAGACAGCTAAATACTTGAAAAAATTACTTAATATTGCCATTGACGACATAGCTAATGATAGGGATGTTGTTATTAGATTCTAGTCATAGGTTGTATTGATAAATGGCATAAATGATTTAGAATATAACCAAATAATACGACAACACGCTTCAACGATGTATCTGACAAAAATTTTTTATAAACGATAGATGTTAGTATATTTTAATGCGCTACCGACAGATTAACTCCATTTGTAAATGGACTTGGTTTTTGTTTATTGTTTTATACTGTTTTTCCTCTTTTACTAAACTATAAAAATTTCTAATTGCTATTTCTATGTCTTCATATTGTTAAGCACTGATTACCAATAATTGTTTACCTCTTACACAGGCGATAAACCATTTATTATCATAAGCAGCTTTGCAACTTCCCTTGAAAGTGACTTTTTATTGATTGCTTCAGTTATCCTTCTAAAAAGCAGACTTAGTATACCGGGCAGCAGCAATATCTGAAAAAATGTAAAATATCACTTTTATTTGCCCTTTAATATTGGTCGGTAGAATGAAAAAAGCGCGAACCAAATCCAAGAACTAAGAACATTGTAAAAAATAGGAAAATCACGATGGGCTCTGCCATCTTGCCTAAAGAGCTAATCGTCAATTTTAAGACCTATGAACATTGAAGCAAAGAGAAAAAAGACAAGCCTTCGTTGATGAATTTTTAAAAGAAGAGTCGCTGCTATTCCATTCTCTTAACTCTGAATCGCTAAAACGAAACATCCGTATAATCCAGTCGCAGACTTGAGAAAAAATATTTTGTTGCTTTACAGAAATAGCAACTGGTGATGTAGCAGAGAAAAAAGAGAATCAACGTTCTGGACACGCCCTTATTGACAGGAACACAAACACCGTCGTAAAACCCTTTGAGTTTGAAAATCTACGTAGTGCTGGCATGCTCGTCAGATCTGTGCGGTCTAAAGTGGTTTTTGTTCGTCTCTTTATCACCTCGCCTTACATAATGAACCTGATATATCTTTATGACCCTAATTAAAAAATTTGCAACTGTCGCCTCCGGAACCTTAATGAGCCGCGTTTTTGGTTTTGTGCGTGAGGTGTTAATGGCAGCGTCTCTCGGTACAGGACCCGTCTCTGATGCGTTTAACGCTGCTTTCCGTTTTCCCAATACATTTCGCCGCTTTTTTGCCGAAGGTGCCTTTAATGCAGCCTTTGTTCCCCTTTTTTCAAAAAAAATTACCGAAGATGGTAAAGAAACAGCGTGCCAATTCGCGGAAGAAGTATTTGGCGTTCTCTTTTCACTGCTGTTGCTGCTAACCATTGCCATGGAACTAAGTATGCCTTTTTTGGTGCGAACAGTTATTGCACCAGGTTTTACAGAGGATGCAACAAAATTTAACGCCACAGTTCACTTTACTGCGGTCATGTTTCCCTATTTAACATGCATGTCTTTAGCATCTATGATGGGGGGGATGCTAAATGCTTTGCGACGTTATTTTGTTGCGGCCGTTGCTCCTCTTTTTTTGAACATCATCTTGATCGGCGTGCTTGCTTATGCCTGGATATATAAGCTTGATGTTTGGAATATTGGGCTAAACCTTTCCTGGGGTGTCATGGCAGCGGGGTTACTCCAGCTTTTTTTGGTCGCAGTCGCTTTGCGTCAAAATGGAATAAAAATTTCCTTTCGCTTCCCCTATTTTGGTCCAAATGTTCGCAGACTTCTAATGTTGGCATTCCCTGCTGCTATCACGGGAGGGGTCACACAGATTAATTTGTTGATCAATACCAATATCGCCTCCAGCCAATCAGGAGCCGTGTCCTCTTTAGTTTACGCCGATCGCCTTTATCAACTACCGCTTGGAGTCATAGCAATCGCGGTAGCAACCGTTCTTCTACCGGAGCTAACGAGAGCACTGCGCAGCAAAAAGCGCGAAACGGCTCACGATCTGCAAAATCGCTCTATTGAATTGACCTTATTGTTGACTTTGCCTGCATCTGTTGCCTTTTTATTGCTTTCTACCCCTATAGTCAGTTTACTCTTTGAGCGCGGACAATTTACCAGCCAATCAACACATCGCGTTGCACAATTGCTTGAACTTTATGGAATAGGACTTCCAGCCTTCGTTCTAATCAAAGTCTTTATTCCCAATTTTTTTGCTCGTGAAGATACAAAGACGCCCATGATTTTTACGTGCATTTGCGTTTTCATAAATATTGGTCTTGCTTTAACATTATTTCCAATTTTGTCAGCTCGGGGCATCGTCATTGCGGAGATATCATCGGGCTGGGTTAACACATTTCTGCTCTGTAGTATTCTGGTCAAACGCGGACATTGGAAATACGACACTCAGCTGATCAAAAGAATTATACGGCTTACCATCGCAACCCTTTTAAGTGTGATGGTTCTACACTATTCAATCAACGTCCTTGGTTTTTTGTCCTTTGCTTTATCCCCACAAGCACCGCTTCTTTTGCGCGCTGGAAGCTTGGCAGGAATAATGTTTGTAGTAGCATCGATATATTTTATTACATATTTTATCCATGATGCTCACTCCTTTTTTCTCACCTTAAAAAAATTTAAACAACGCTCGTGATATATGGTATTCTGCCCCGCTTTAGCATTCAGAGAATGTTTTATCGTAACCCTCAAAAATGAATAACTTCACGGAGAAAGAACCGTCTTATGGACACCTTCACACCTCTTGTTTTTTCCGGCGTACAGCCAAGTGGTAGTCTGCACCTTGGAAATTATCTTGGAGCCATCAAACAGTGGATTGAACTGCAAAAGTCACATAACTGCTTATATTGTATCGTTGATATGCACGCACTTACGGTTAATCCAGATCCAAAAGCCTTGCGTGAATCAACAAGAGCAGTTACGGCAGCCTTCTTAGCCGCCGGAATAGATCCAAAAAAACAAATCATCTTCAACCAATCGCAAGTTTTTCAACACGCCGAATTGGCATGGATTTTGAATTGTATTGCCCGTATTGGCTGGCTGCAACGCATGACGCAATTTAAAGATAAAGCAGGTAAAAATCGCGAGCAAACCTCCCTCGGACTTTTTGCTTACCCGAGCCTGATGGCCGCCGATATCTTGCTCTACCGTGCCACCCACGTACCGGTAGGGGAAGACCAAAAGCAGCATGTTGAGCTAACGCGCGATATTGCACAAAAATTTAACCACGATTATAATCAGCGCATTATAGAGTTGAATTTTGGTGTCTCTATGCAAGTAGGTGAAGAAGAAGAACAGGTTTTTTTCCCAGTACCAGAGGCGCTTATTGGAGGAGCGGCTGTGCGTGTTATGTCATTACGTGATGGTACAAAAAAAATGTCGAAATCGGATCCTTCGGACTTTTCGCGCATTAACTTAGAAGATGATGCTGATCTCATCGCAAAAAAAATACGCAAAGCGAAAACCGACTCCGCCCCCCTCCCTGATACAATTGCAGCTCTGGGAGAGCGGCCAGAAGTTGACAATCTGCTTAATATTTATGCCGCCTTTGCAGAAATCAGCAAAGAAGAAATTCTTTTGGAGTTCTCTGGACAACAATTTTCGTCTTTTAAAAAATCTCTAGCTGACCTTGCTGTCCACAAGCTAGCACCGATAACTAAAGAACTGCGTCGTCTTCACCGAGAGCACGATTATATCGACTCTGTTTTGCGCGATGGTGCACAGCGTGCCAGTGTATTAGCAGAAAAAAATATGAAAAAGGTTCGCGAAATTGTTGGATTTCTGCACAACACGTAAAATGATGGAAACCTAGCCGTAAAAAGCAAAAAGATTGTTCGAAAAAAAATAGATGAAAGCTCATGGGCTCCGCACGAAAAAAAACGAAAACAGATAATAAAAAGAAAGTTTTGGTCATTGTTGACGAGACGCCAGAGTGCCGGCGTGCCATTGCGTTTGCCGCGCAGCATGCGAAAAATACCAATAAAACGTTGATACTTCTTTCTGTTATTGATAGCTCCGAGTTTCACCATTTTTTAGGTGTGAATGATGTTATGCGAACAGAATTGACGAAAAATGCCCGTGAAATATTAGAACAGATCTCTGATAATGTGCGTGCTGTCCACCCCATTGAAACAGAAAAGATTGTACGCGAAGGTAAAAAAATTGATGAAATCCTCAAATTAATAGATCAAGATAAAAAAATAGCCCTTATCGTTTTGGCCGCGAGTGAGCGTACAGAAGGACCGGGTCCTCTTGTCCAATTAATCGCCCAGCGTGGATCAGCTTTTTCGATCCCTGTTACCGTCATTCCAAGTAATCTTGCAGACGAGGATATTGAATTCGTTGCTTAAAGTGCAATATCTTAAGTTCGTTCGCCTGCTCTATCCTAAAAAATAAGAGGAGAATATATGTTTATCCAAACTGAAACCACACCAAATCCTTCAACACTTAAGTTTCTTCCAGGGCGTGTGGTTCTTTCTGAAGGCGTTCTAGAGTTTCTCTCGAAAGAAGAGGCCGTCAAAAACTCCCCTTTGGCAGAAAAGCTATTTAATATCCCAAACGTTATTGGCGTTTTTTTAGGTTATGACTTTATCGCTATAACGAAGAAAGACGGTGAGTGGCAGCATCTTAAACCGGCTATTTTGGGAACAATAATGGAGCATTTTTTGTCTGGCGATCCCGTCCTTGCCCCAGATGCCAAAACACAAACTCAAGAGCGTGCACTTAATGAAGAGTTTTATGACCAAAAAGATTTTGAGACTGTCTTGATAATCAAAGAATTACTTGAAACGCGTGTTCGCCCAGCCGTCGCAAATGACGGTGGAGACATCACTTTCCGTGGATTTGAAAATGGTATTGTTTATTTGAATATGCGGGGAGCTTGCGCAGGGTGTCCCTCTTCCACCGCAACGCTTAAACACGGTATTGAAAATCTCCTGCGACATTTTATCCCAGAAGTTCTTGGTGTTGAAGCAATGCCGCAATAAATAAGGGTAAAGGGTTCCGTTCGTGTAAAACAGTGCTCCAGGGATGGCTTTCGTTCGGTACACTACGTTCCCCAGAAATACTTTCCTAAAAAAAGCTGCAAAGCGTTTTCGGTAGAAGTTTCATTTACGCAGATTCGTACTACAGAATAATTAGGACCACAAACGATGACGAGGACATTTATAATACCAGCTCACTCATCTCCGCCGTTTTCTACAGATACATTATCCAAACGAGTGGTTAATAAGAAGAGCCCACCTCCATTGGTCCAAGGCAAAGTGGGCCCGCGATACGGTATTTTAAGAGAAATAGAGTTACACACCGAAATGCTTAATCGCACAGAAAAAATGCACAAATAAGAAGTAAAAATCACTACTGCCACTAGCAAAAATTTTGCCGATTTTTCTGCAGCACCATTAGCGATATTGCTTCTGCTTGCGCAATTCTTCACAAAAACTATAAGGTAAGAAAAACGACAAGAATTATCGTATTTTTGCCAAAAATATTGGCTCTTTCTGTACAACCAAGCATGTCAAGAGCAGCATCTCATACCATATTAGAGCCGTTAAGCATGCAGAAATTCTATAAAAAAAACGGGCTGTTCGGCCCGTTTTTTCTCATCTTTATTTTTAAGAGGCTTAGAAATCCATTCCGCCCATTCCGCCCATTCCGCCACCTGGCATTGGAGGAACTGGAGCATCTTTCTTCGGCACTTCAGCAACCATAGCTTCTGTAGTAATGAGGAGGCTAGCAATCGAAGCAGCATTCTGGAGAGCAGAACGCACAACTTTGACTGGGTCGACAATCCCCAAAGCAATCAAATCACCGAATTGAGCTGTCGCCGTGTTGTAACCGAATGTGTCTGAATTATTTTCGAGCACTTTTCCTACAATAATCGCAGCCTCTTCACCCGCATTGGTTGCTATCTGACGCGCTGGTGCCTGCAATGCACGACGTACAATATTGATACCGGCTTCTTGGTCAGGGTTACTTCCTTTAACGGTTAATGCATGTGCTGCACGCAGCAAAGCCGTTCCACCACCAGCAACGATACCTTCTTCCACAGCTGCGCGTGTTGCGTTTAAAGCATCATCAACACGATCTTTCTTTTCTTTTACTTCAACTTCTGTTGCACCACCAACACGAATAACAGCGACACCACCAGCAAGTTTAGCAAGCCTTTCTTGCAATTTTTCACGGTCGTAGTCAGAAGTTGTTTCCTCAATCTGTACTTTAATTTGGTTTACACGCGCATCAATTTCAGCTTTGCGGCCAGCACCATCAATGATCGTTGTATTTTCTTTAGAGATGTTTACTTTTTTCGCACGACCAAGCATATCCAAAGTAACATTTTCTAATTTAATACCAACATCTTCAGAAATAACCTGACCCGATGTCAAGATCGCGATGTCTTCAAGCATTGCTTTACGACGATCACCGAATCCTGGAGCTTTCACGGCAGCGATTTTCAAACCACCGCGCAATTTGTTAACAACGAGCGTTGCCAAAGCTTCACCTTCTACATCTTCAGCGATAATAAGAAGCGGTTTTCCAGACTGAACAACAGCTTCAAGAACCGGGAGAAGAGATTGCAGATTGGACAATTTCTTTTCATGGATGAGGATGTAGGGATCATCGAGATCAGCGACCATTTTGTCAGCATTTGTCACGAAGTAAGGTGAAAGGTACCCACGGTCAAATTGCATTCCTTCAACGACTTCGAGTTCTGTCTCGGCGGTTTTTGCCTCTTCTACAGTGATCACACCTTCGTTGCCAACTTTTTCCATGGCATTAGCAATCATCTTACCGATTTCTTCAGCACCGTTAGCAGAAATTGTTCCCACTTGTGCAATTTCTTCGGAAGTTTGAATTTTTTTCGCTTTTTTGAAAAGATTTGCCACCACTTCATCAACAGCAGCATCAATCCCGCGTTTGAGGTCCATAGGGTTCATACCGGCGGCAACAGCCTTCACCCCTTCTTGCACAATAGCTTGCCCCAAGACAGTCGCTGTTGTTGTACCGTCACCAGCAATGTCATTGGTCTTAGAAGCAACTTCGCGCAGCATTTGCGCGCCCATATTTTCGAATTTATCTTCCAGTTCAATTTCTTTTGCAACGGACACACCATCTTTCGTGATACGGGGTGCACCAAACGATTTGTCGATCACAACATTACGACCTTTAGGGCCGAGCGTCACCTTAACAGCGTTAGCAAGGATATCAACGCCGCGCACCAAACGCTCGCGCGCTTCACGGCCAAATTTGACTTCTTTAGCAGCCATCTAATTTCTCCTTGGAGTTGTATTAAAATAGTACAAAATGCAAAAATTAAGAGACTGGATTAGCCCAAAATCCCCATAATGTCAGATTCTTTCATGATTAAGAGGTCTTCACCGTTAATCTTCACTTCGGTTCCAGACCACTTTCCAAACAAGATGCGATCCCCTGTTTTCACTTCCAAAGGTACTCGCTTTCCATTATCATCGAGAGCACCGTTACCAATGGCAATAACCTCTCCTTCTTGAGGCTTTTCCTTCGCTGTATCAGGGATGATGATCCCGCCAGCAGTTTTATTTTCAGATTCAACCCGACGAACAACCACACGATCGTGAAGTGGGCGGAATTGTATGTTAGTCATGTTCAACACCCTTAAAACTTAATACAATTGAATTAATCCTTAAGTCCTTGTTAGCACTCTTTTATCATAAGTGCTAACATACCCTGGAATATAAAATCGGCACTTTACGATGTCAAGGATTCGCCGTAAATAATTTATCTTGGACAGCGGTGAACCCTTGCTTCCCTTTTCTATTTTACGTTATTTACTTCCTTATGGCCAATGAACATAAAAGGATTTTATCATGGTTGAAACACGTCAGGAAACTGATAGCTTTGGAACGATTTCAGTACGCCAGGATCGTTATTGGGGAGCACAAACCGAACGTTCTCTGCATAATTTTAATATTGGCATAGAAAAACAACCTCTCACTGTCATCTATGCCTTAAGCCTCATCAAAAAAGCTTCAGCTCTTGTCAATATGGAAAAAGGGAAGCTTCCGCAAAACATAGGTAAAGCGATCATTTCTGCAGCTGACGAGGTGCTCTCAGGTGCGCTCGATGAACATTTTCCGCTTTCCGTCTGGCAAACAGGTTCTGGCACACAGAGCAATATGAACGTTAACGAAGTTATCGCCAATTATGCCAGCATGCTCTTGGGAGGAAAATTAGGTAGCAAATCCCCCGTTCACCCGAACGATCACGTTAATATGAGCCAATCATCAAATGATTCTTTTCCCACGGCACTTCATATTGCAACCACACTGCAAACACGCCAGCATCTCCTCCCCATTATTGATGCCCTCATTATCACTTTAGAAAAAAAAGAAGAAGAATTTTCGGATATTATTAAGATCGGTCGTACACACACTCAAGACGCAACACCCTTAACTTTAGGACAAGAATTTTCTGGCTATCGCACCGCATTGCAAAACAGCCGGCGACGCATTGAATCGGCTCTTTCCGATGTTCAAATGCTTGCCCAAGGGGGAACGGCCGTTGGAACAGGACTTAATGCACCGAAAGGATTCGACGTTGCGTTTGCTGAAAGCATCAGTACATTCACAGGAATAGACTTTAAAACTGCCAGAAATAAATTCGAAGCACTCGCACACCATGGAGCACTTGCGCATTTCCACGGAAGTCTGAACGCATTGGCTGCTGATATTTTCAAAATTGCTAATGACATTCGATTTTTGGGGTCGGGTCCACGCTCGGGCTTAGGTGAATTGAGCCTCCCAGAAAATGAGCCAGGATCTTCAATCATGCCGGGAAAAGTCAACCCCACACAGTGTGAAGCAATGACCATGGTAGCGTGCCAAGTCTTTGGCAATCACACAAGTGTGACATTCGCTGCGAGTCAAGGACACTTCGAGCTAAATGTTTATAAACCCGTGATTGGCTATAATGTGCTGCAATCGATCACTCTTCTTGGTGATTGTATGCGCTCTTTTGACATGCATTGTATTCAAGGATTGCGCGCTAATCGTATCCATATTCACTCTCTCATGGAGCGCTCTCTCATGCTAGTGACAGCTCTTGCACCAGAAATTGGCTACGAAAAAGCTGCCGAAATTGCTAAAGCAGCACATAAAAATGACACGACTTTACGTACTGAAGCTATAAAAGCTGGTGTCTCAAGAGAAGATTACGATCGGCTGGTTGATCCCAAAAAAATGATTTGCCCGCAATAAAAATCCGGTACAAATTTTTACGCGACGATACTGGGTAGTCTATAACTAAAGTAGCGTTGTGAACTGTGTGGTTCAAACGCTGCTTGTTGCGAAGATTGCAGAACTGACTTTTTCAAATATTTGGTGTATTTACGCAGACCGCCTTCGCACTATCAAAAATTGTTCTAATCATTTTTGCTCACCATAATTATGCCACTGCTCGCTGCTCCATTTCTAAAAAGCAGCGCTCCCCGCCATACTTTAATACTCTTGTCAGCAAGCTCGCGATGGAAAAGATCGCCTACTTTTCAACCATTGATCCTCTGTTTTTATTCCCACCTTTTTAAAATATGCGCGTCACCCCTCCAGCATTGCACATACCTCATACGTCTCCACTTTTTCATAAATTATGACATTAAAACACAAAAACATGAGAAAAATGCACCAATTAAGCTCCTGCAAGAGTTGATTATTAATTTTGCTTGACGGAGGAATGAAATACTTGCAAACTCGTTGCAATATGAAGTCGTTTAAGGTGTCGCCTTTGGCTCGCTCTTGGACGCGAAGATTATTCTTAAAACACGATTCTCAGGAGCATAATTATGGTGAGAAAAAAAGTTCCCAACGTAACCTTTCATACACGTGTACGTGATGAATCAATTGGTGGAGACAACCCTTATCGGTGGCAGGATGTTGATAGCGATGCGTACTTTAAAGGAAAGCGGGTTGTTCTTTTTTCTCTTCCGGGTGCGTTTACGCCAACTTGTTCGACCTTTCAGCTTCCTAATTTTGAAAAACTCCACGACGAATTTAAAAAAGTTGGGATTGATGAAATTTACTGCCTTTCCGTCAATGACGCTTTTGTCATGAATGCCTGGGGAAAAGCACAAGGCGTCGAAAAGGTAAAGTTGATACCCGATGGCTCAGGCGAATTTACGCGTAAAATGGGGATGCTTGTTGACAAAGATAATCTCGGTTTTGGAATGCGGTCTTGGCGTTATGCTGCTGTTATTAACGATGGAATCATAGAAAAATGGTTCGAGGAAGAAGGTTTCTCAGATAACTGCACAACAGACCCTTATGGCGTTTCTTCACCGGAAAATGTTTTGAAAGAGCTTCAAGGATAGCTCTCAACTAAAACCTGTTCTCTAAACGACATAGGCTTAATTTAAAGTGATGAGTTTGTGTCGTTTGCGTTTTTTGAGTGCGTTTTTTGAGATTTGGTCTTCCTGGAATAATTCACTCCAAAGTAATGATCTTAGTCTTCAAATAGCTATTCGAGATTCTTCGAATTTTGAGCCACGAGGATATCTTGCACAGCCTTAACCAATTGATCTTCATCAACCATTATCTGTGCCGGACGGCTTTCGCGCCACATTCTGTTATTCTCAATTTCTCGAGATAAACGCGCACCTTCAACCAAATCTTTGATTTGTACCTTCCCACACTGACGCTCCTGCGATCCCTGGATTACTACACAAGGTGCATGACGCCGATCTGCGTATTTCATCTGCGCTTTGATTCCTGATGCTCCGAAATAAAGCTCAGAGCGAATTCCTGCATTGCGCAACTGCATTACCATTTTTTGATACCGCGCTACAACCTCTGGCTCTTTATCCATCATTAATACCACAACTGGACCCGTAGCATTTTTCACAGGCAGCTTTCCAAGATTCTGTAAAGCTGATATCAAACGCGATATACCTATTGAAAAACCTGTCGCTGGAACATTTTCTCCGCGAAAACGTGCAATCAATCCATCATAGCGTCCGCCACCGCCAACAGATCCAAAGACAACTTTTTGTCCATCGCTATTGAGAATATCGAAAAGCAATACAGCCTCAAAAACAGGACCTGTATAATAGTCTAGTCCGCGCACCACTGATGGATCAATCTTGATGCGATTTTGATAGCCATTTTCCATAAAGATGATCTGCATTTCTTCAAGTTCGCGAATTCCCTCAAGCCCCTGGGAATAACCGCCAACTACTCTTTTGAGAGTATCAATCGTTTCATCTGCAGTTTCAGCCTCAGCGGCAATTAACGCAAGGATACAATCAATTTCTTGCTCTTTAAGCTCTGCCCCCTCAGTGAAATCGCCACTCTCATCCAAGCGTCCCTTGCCTAAAAGCAAACGCACTCCTTCAAGACCGAACTTATCGAGTTTATCAATTGCCCTGAGAACAGTTAAGCGCTTTTCAGTCTGTGCACTTCCCCCTAACCCAATTTTTTCCAAAACAGCGTCAAGAATTTTTCGATTATTAAGGCGAATAACATAATCTTGATGATCGATACCTAATTTTTCCAGACTATCCGCTGCCATCATGCATAGCTCTGCATCAGCTGCCACCGTCGGTGTTCCAACGATATCGGCATCAAATTGCATAAACTGCCGAAACCTTCCCGGTCCAGGTTTTTCATTGCGAAAAACAAAGCCAAGACGATAACCCCGATACGGTTTTGGTAAAATTTCAAAATTCTCTGCAAAATAACGAGCAAGAGGAGCGGTAAGATCGTAGCGCAAAGACATCCATTGCTCATCATCATCCTGCAGAGAAAAAACACCCGCATTCGGGCGATCTGAATCAGGTAAAAACTTTCCAAGAACATCCGTGTATTCAAAAATCGGCGTTTCAAGCGCCTCAAAACCATAAAGTTCATATACTTCACGGATCTGAGCTATCATCGTTTCAGTTGCATACAACTGCGCGCTTGCGCGATCAACAAAACCACGAGGGAGACGGGCTTTGGTTTTTTCTTGTTTTGGTGACATTTTCTTCTCTAGCAACAATATGTATCTACGAATGGCTTGTATCTATCTTATAGAAAAGCACACTGCAATGACTTTATAGATTCGGAATCAAACAACATGCACCGGTTTCTCTTGTAAAAAGACGATGCTGTGGATTCATTTTCGAGTACCGCAAAAACTAACCCAGGTCCCCTCCGGGGGGGATATTAAACAACTCGCCAATAGAAAATGCATTGACAAGTTGCAATACAAATCGTGCAATTATGCGCTTCTCATTGCATAAAAACACGCCAATTACCTATCACAAGAGAACTTTTGCAGTTCAATGTCACAAACCGCATTAACTGAGCGGTGCATTGCCTGATAAGAAGCTTCAAAAAATCACTACACCTATACCAGTGCGGACATCAATAATAGTGACAGCGCTCAATTTAAAAAGAAGTTTTAAGAATTTTTCGTTTGAGGATATAAAGTAAAAACAGACCTTCCGGTATAGATTACGACCTCTTAAACGTATTTACGCATATAGATTTGTTTTATCTTGTTGCTCCAAGTTATTTTTTTCATTTAGCCTATCTCATCTGTTGCTTCTGATATCGCTTATTTTCCCTATGCAATTAAGATGAAATTGGAATTCAAGAAGCAAATTTTCTGAAAAAAGAGACAGTACGTCCGGCATTTTCATTCATATTTGGAACATAATTGCTAAAGCCGCATTTTACCCCCAGCATCATTGAAGGAGATATATACATGGCAACCCATATTCCAAAAAATACGTTTAATAATCGTTTTCTGAAAGAAACACCGCATAAAACAGAATATCCTATTTTTTATACATCCATTACATGGTCAGCAATTTTGGGTGGACTCGTAATCATGCTAGCGGTCTCCGTCTGCTTGTCTTTTTTGGTCGCCGCTTTAGGATTCGGTCAAGTTGATCTTGGTTCTCAATCACCTTTTCAATGGAGCCTTCTGTCAGTAGGTATAAGTTCACTTATCGTTACGATTATAAGTTTAGCAAGCGGAAGCTTCGTTGCGGGGCGTTTCGCAGAAACATCAGGGGCATTTCATGGATTTTTAACTTGGGCTCTTTTAACGCTTATCATGGCGATCCAAGCTATCTTTTTGGCTTCAAATGCGGCAAGCTTAAGTGCTAAAGCCGTCTTAAAAGGTGGATCTGCTATACAACAAACTGTGACAAATGATGTCTTCCCCGCCCTTCTTAAATTAAGCGATGAAGACTTTGAAACTTTTGTTCGTGGCAAAAATGGTAATGGAGCCGATTTTGATAAATTGCGTACACTCATTGATGAAAACGAGATTCCAGCTCTCAACCCCGACCGCTTAAAACAAACCTACAAAGCAGCTCTCAAAGATATCGGCTCTGCTATGGAAGACTTTAAGGATGACCCTTCTCATTATCAAGCACATCTTAAAAATTTAGGAGAGCGTCTTTCAGGCCATGTTCAAGCCATCACAGAAAAAATTGACCGAGATGATGTCGTCAATACCCTTATAAACAATGGTATGACGCGCGCTGCAGCAGAGAATACAACTGATGAAGCGATTGACCTTTATCAAGCTGCCAAAGCAAAAACCGAACGAGCAATCAACACCCTTGAGCAGCAAATAGATACAT
>NZ_JAYMZI010000012.1:0-3157 GCF_037070845.1 Bartonella numerosa | reverse complement strand
ACGCGCAGTTATCACAAAGCCTTACTCTTCATGGTGACGTCGGATACCAGCATAAACTACAAAGTGCCGGTGTATCTGGGTTTAATTTTTCTGGTGGAATGCAATATAGGTTTTAAATACTTTAAGATATAAATCCTCTGTATAGACGCAGTTTCTTGGTGCTCGTTTCCCTCTTTACAAAAGAAACATAATGTATTAAATCATTTTGGTTCTTTTGCAAAGAGAGGGGAAGAGTATTTAGGAATGTGTTCATATGAAAAAGAGATTTTTATTATGCACAGTGTCGGGGGTTTTGCTTTGCTCTCATTCCGGCCTGTTTTTTGCCTTGGCCTCTAATGTTCCCTCTGTACCGCTTGTGGGTGGAGAAAATGGTGATGTTCATGTTGCTCCCCCCTCCTCTTTGACGGTTTCGCGTTTATCGGATCTAGGCGGTGGGTCTTCTGTATCTGGGGTACATACCTCTGGAGTAGCTGGTCTTATCACCTCAAGCTCTGCCTCCCAGAATGAGCAAAACGGAAAACAGAACTCTGGAAGTAATAGTGCTGTTTCAAGAGTTCTGGGATCTGATCATGAAAACTCTTTGGGTGAATCTCGCACGAGAAAGCGTTCGTTATCGTTAGGTAGCATGCAAGTTTCGCATGCGGAGTCCGCCTCCCTCGCGGAAGCAAGAGACACACAAGCCGCGAGTGATCGTGCAAAGCCCGTTAATGGAGTTGATAACGCCGCTGGAAATATCAATATTGGTAGAAATAGTGCCGTTAATAATGCAATTGATCATGCCGATAAAAATAGTCAGACGTTTCAAGGTGTAAGAATCATCGATAATTTTCCAGTGAGCGTGAGAGAGAGGGGCTCGACTGTGAATATAGTGGGAGGGATGATAAGTTCGCGTTTTGTTGCTTTGAGTGTTCTAGGAGGCGGATCCATTAATGCCACAGACCTCGCTGTGACAGCAGTAGGAACCGGCATATTGGTCGCAGACGGTACCGTAACCCTCACAAACTCGACAATAGATATCACGAGTGATCGCGATTCCTATGGCATCTTTTTCCGGAATCATTCAACAGCCACCGGGGGAGATGGGGGTTCGCGACGTATTCGGAGTGAAGATCAATCAATTTCCTTCGAAAATGTCAGCAATCAGGTAATGTTGGAGAATACAAAGATTCTTGTCGGGAACGGTATTGGTGTCGACGCAATGATCGCGAGCGGGATGGTTGACTTTAAACATTCAACGATCTCTGCTGATATTTTATCACGGAGTGGGCAGAACGCGGAAATTGTAGTGAATGGAAAAAATGATAAAGCGAAACCGGTCCTTTTATTGTCAGCTGACCGTTCGCATTTGCAGGGCCAGGTGCAAACGCTGGGAGGAAGTAAAACCATTTTTGACCTAACTGATGGCACAGAATGGATCTTAAAGCCCAGTAAACAAATGGTACATAATGGCAAAAATTTACCTGAGCATTTAGCACTCGGCGTAGATTTCGGATCATATTCTCATCTTTCTGTTTTGGGTCTGGAAGATAGCTCCGTAGTTTTCGAAAAACCTATAGATGGACGCTACCAGATTTTGCACATAGGGCACCAATCTGCAAAAGAGGACGGGTCTCCGGCTATTCTGACAGCCTATAATGCAAGAGGTAGTGCCACACTTCATTTAAATTCTGAGTGGAGCGATAGTTCTCCCGTAATTGAGCAAAAGACCGATCGTGTTTTAATTGAAGGGCACGCGTTCGGTACAACGAGAGTTCGCGTTAATCTCCTCGGAGAGGATGCGAAATCGGTCAACGGTAATTCTCTTTTGCAGGAAAACGCGCCCTCCTCTTCCTCAAAACGTGGGGTTTCTCTTATTCAAGTTTTGGGAACAGCAGACAAAAATTCGTTTCAACTGGAAAGCGGTTATATGACAAGGAAGGGGTTACCCTATAAGTACGTACTTGCCGCCTATGGACCAGGAGAATCCGATGCTGGCCAGAATATGCTCAGAAGAGGAAATGGTAATTTCTGGGATTTTCGGTTGCAGAACGAATATGTTGATGGCGACAATAACGTGAGGGCTGTCTTGCCGCAGGTGGCGAACTACTTGGTTATGCCAAATGCTTTATTTTCTGCCGGATATACTGACATAAACAATCAGAATATTATGATAGATGATATGCGTGCGGTGGCGTTCGGACCAGAAAAACATAAGAAAGAACGGGGAATTTTCTTGTCTGCTTACGACAACAGAGTTACCCTACACTCGGGTCGTGGCCCACTGCAGTACGGGTATAATGCCGATGTAAATTACGGCGCTCTGCAAGCAGGTGTTACGCTAGCTGCGTTGGAAAATGAGGATGTAAACGTAGATTTCGGTCTTCTGGGTACATATGGAAAGCTTTCTTTCACTCCGAAAGATGTAAAGGATTCTGCAAAAACAACTCTCGATAAATGGCTGGTTTCCGCATACGCTGGCGCTCAACATAACAGCGGTGCATATGTGAACACATTCATTTCTTATGGAACTGTAAAGGGAGATATTGCTGCACCTCTTATCAGAGGCGTCACGAAATTAGATCACACCCAAACGTTAAGTGTATCCTCTACTGTCGGTCAGAAATTAGCTGTAGGTATGGAGGGGATGGTGTTTGAACCACAGGCTCAGTTTGTTTATCAAAATCTAATGTTTGATGCCATCAAGGATGCTGAAGGTTTTGAAGTAGATATGAAAAATCCTCATCAGTGGTTGATCCGTGTTGGCGGGCGTTTGGTAAAGACCGTAACGGGCGTAAAAAGAGAAGATGATGTTTTCTCCTTTTATGGCAAGGTAAACATCATTAAGGCCCTCGGCGGTGACAGCACGATACAAATCGGCGACACTTTCCACCTTGATAACATAGGGTCTTCGATTGAGGGTGGGGTTGGTGTTAACGCACAATTCTCGCAAAACATAGCCCTTCATGGTAGTGTCAGCTATCGCCACAGGCTCCAAAAAACCGGTGTATCTGGAACAAACTTTTCTGGTGGGATCAGCTACCGTTTTTGAAATATGATCCGGTAGTTATAAGCCCTATTGTAAGGCAGCACATTGTGCTGCCTTTTTCGTTAATAAAAGTATATTTTAATCAAAATATCAAAACCATCGTAATAAGTTTAGAATTATCATAAGAAGATA
>NZ_JAYMZI010000011.1:0-36093 GCF_037070845.1 Bartonella numerosa | reverse complement strand
TCACAGTTTTTCTAAAATCAACAACCCGCTACCCAACAACACCACGGGCAGGACAGCGCCACAACCCCCCCGCCCGTGAATGCCAAATTCACACTCTCTAACTCGCCATAGCCATCGACTTTGATTGTACGGGTTTATTTACCTTAGCGTACAAGCCAGCACAATTCAGGTCATGTTTTGCTTCTTCGGATTTTTGACAAATTTCCGCAATTTTTTTTGCTTTTAACACTGAAGTACCAAGTTGTTCAGCAAGCTTTCCGTGATCATTGTTTTTAATCGCTTTATGATCCTCAGGTGAGAGACGCCCATTTAATTGTTTTACCAAACCATCTAGCTCTTTTTGTAACGAAGGAGAACTTTCTAATTTTTCCAGTCGCGCTCTCGTTGGTAATCTAAGAACATCCTGCAACGCCCCGCTTGGCATACGTACCTCTTGCCCACGACGCTCTTGTTCAATGTAGTGTGCATTAAGGGCTTCTTCCTTTACACCTGCTGCAACCTTAGCATATTTACACAACACTTCAGCCAAATGTGGAACTGACTCTTCGGCTAATTTGCGTTCTTCATTCTTAATGCCCATGGTACTTTTCCCCGCTAAATTACCCATAATTTTAGGACTTGCCATTATTTGCTGAGCAAGTTGCTCACCCACTTCTGGATTTGTACTTATCTCCCGCAATTTTTCACTCATTGCTTCAGGGTTACCGTAAACAACCTGCGATAATCCCATAACATTTGCTTCAAGTACTCTAACAGAAGGATTTGCCGAAATTTTCTCAGAAAGCTGATTTTGCGTCAAAGCACCCAAATCTTCTTCCGGAACTAAGCACATTCCAAGATCTTTATCTGAGAGGACATTAATGTTAACGTGATCACCAAATTTGTAACTCTTTACCTCTTCTGGATTTAAATTGTCCTTTGGAATAATGGTAAATGTACCACCCACCCGAACCACAGCACTATTGCCTGTAGCTCCAACGTAAGTTCCTGCATACGATTTACCGGGATCCGCAAATTCAGGATCACTCTTAATTCCTAACTCTCTCAGATAATCCGTAGCCTCCTTCAAAGTAATCGCTTTTTCTGGATTAGAAATATCCGCAAAGAGGTTGCTGATATTAGTAACATTATTATTTTTAATCGCCTCTTCAGAAGCCAAATCCAGCCGTTCTTGTGATACAAGAGAGAAATCAAGTTTATGACCCGCCTCCTCAGCAAGATGGCGCAAAAATTCCTTGCTCGTCTCTTCGTTACCGTGCACAAAAGGACGTGTTTGCTCTAACAAGATGTACACCTGCCACGCTTGGTCAGAAAATTCCTCACGCGACAAACCTTTTAAATAGTTGCAATCAGAAAGCGACTGGTCCAAACTTCTTAAATTTCCCGTGACTTCTCCCCCTTTTGCAAAGAGCTCATCACCCATAGCGCCCTTTTTGGTCCTCGGCATACTGGCTTTAACACCATCTGAAAATGTGAATTCTTCACTACGAATGTGCCCGGCCCATTCAAAAACATCTTTATAAAGGCGATGATGAACCTCTTTTAAATACTTAGAATTCACTGTCCCTGTTATAGGATTATCCCGTAAATCAGAGAGCCCAGCGGCAACACTACGCTGACATTGCTCTTCCAATTCTTTCGCGTTTCTTATATCACGCTTGTTTTTCAGTACATTCGAGCTCGAAACGTAAAAACCTGCTTGGAAAGCCAAGTCGGCGTATACTGGTTCATGTGAATGTGCTTTTTTCATGATCATACTCCTTGCAACCTAGCGTTATCCATAAGAGCACTATTACTCAAATGAACAATCCCCTCACGCGTGTTCTTCAAATTTCGGATATTTCCAAATGTTACTTCAAAATGTAATGTGGCACCTTCAACAACCTAGACACCAATGAGTTCACGACGATACGCACCGCTCCGGCACTCTTCGACCCTTTATGGTTCAGGACGAAGAAAACAGCCAATTACCGTCATTTTCACAAAGTATCTTCAGGAAGAAGGACATTTCTGATGCATCTCACACATATCGGCCCCACTTCTACAACAAAACCCCGCAGCCTATTGCATTTAACAACCAATTTGCAGGCAACTAAAGCACCGACACAGAAGGATCTCGAAGTTATAAATCACACCGCCAAAATCCGGTCACGAGCCACAACCTGTGCAAAGCAATAAAGCCAATGAGCCACACCCACGAAAGCAGCAATTTTAAAATCACTTCACAGTTTTTCTAAAATCAACAACCCGCTACCCAACAACACCACGGGCAGGACAGCGCCACAACCCCCCCGCCCGTGAATGCCAAATTCACACTCTCTAACTCGCCATAGCCATCGACTTTGATTGCGCGGATTTACTCACCCTAGTACACAAAGCAGAACACTCTAGATCGCGTTTCATTTTTCCGGCTTCTTCGCAGATACTAACAATTTTCTCTGCCTTCAGTAATGACGTACCAAGACTTTTGGCAAGGCTCTTATAATCACGCGCTCTAATCGCCAACTGCTCACTCCGTGAGAGACGATCGTTAACCCGTTTAAGAAAGACATCAAGGTCCCTCTGTAACGAAGGAGAATTCTGCAAAGCCTCCTGTCGAACCATCGGCGAAAATTCAAGCAACTTCTGCAATCTAACACTCGGCATGAGGACCTCTTGTCCACGGCGCTCCCTCTCAATACGATCATCCTGAAGCACCTCCCGCTTCGCTTGAACAGCAGCATCCGCATAGCACTCAATTGCATCGCAAAGACCCGGCAAACTCGACTCAGCCACCCTACGATCATGGCTCTTGAAACAACCTAAATATTTTTTCCCCGCAAGCTTGCCAATAGATTTAGGCTGATCCTCAATTTGCTGCGCACAACTCTCGCCCAATTCTGGACTTGCGTTTATACACGCCAGAACATTGTTCAATGCGCTCTCGCTTCCATACACAAACCGCGCTAACCTCTCGACATTCATTCTAGCCATTCGAACAGATGAATTTTCTGCAATTTTTTCAGAAATTTCACGCCTCTTCAAAGACCCAAAACGTTCTCCCGGAATTAGACGATTTTCAAGTTGAGAATCAGCCAAGGCAGTGAAATGAACCTCCTCACCATATTTTAACGTCTTTATCTGTTCTGGCGTTAAATTATCCTTCGAAACGGCAAAATAAGCACTACCTACTCGCACTGTACAACAATTGTCACCAGAACCCACACAAACACCCGCATACGTTTCACCTGGAAGTGCCATCGCCGGGGTTCCCACGCCTCCATCTTGCCTTACATGGCTGACGGATTCCTTCAAGATCATCATTTTTTCCGGATTAGAAATATCTTCAAACAAACCGTTTACCAGACTAAAATCATTGTTTCTCATAGCTGCCTTGCAAGCATCATAAAGGCGATCTTGTTGTACAAGGGAGAAATCAAGTTTATGACCCGCTTCCTCAGCAAGATGCTGCATAAACACCTGACACACAAGTTTGTTACCCGCCACAAAGGGGCGCGTTTGATGCAAAAGGACAAACATTCTAGCCGCACCATCAACGAATTGCTCATGCGACAAACCCTTTAAATAATTACTATCCGTAAGCGACTGATCTAGTCTTTTTAAATTTTCTATTACCCCTTTTCCAGTCGCAAAAAGCCCAGAATCCACACCTTCTTTTGTAACAATTGGCATAGAAGCCTTAGAACCATCTGCAAAAACGAAATCTTCACTGCGAAGAATTCCCGCCCATTCAAAAACATCCCCATTAAGCCGCACGTGGAGATCTCTCAAATACCTGGAATCCATCGGACCACGCACAGGGTTACTCTGGAGACTAAACCTCGCAATTTCCTCACTACTCCGACGCTTTTGCTCCAATTCTGCCGCATCTTTTATAAGATACTTATTCTTCAACACACCAGTTTCAGGATAATGATAATGAGACGACAAATCAGCATATACGGGTTCTTGTAGCTTTGTTTTTTTCATGATTATATCCCTTATAATCTCGCATCATCCACCAGAGCGTCAATCACCCCTGACGAACACCCCCCTGCATATCCTTCCAAAATTTCCAGCGTTTCCGAGTGCGGTGTGATCCCTTTGACAACACGGGCACCGATAGTGATATCTACCGCTCTTCGATGCTTTTTCAATTCCTCTGAAATGCAAGGCAAAATATTTTTTGCTGTATTTTCTACCAATCACCTTCTCTTTTATTGTTTAATTCTTGTTTTTTGCCCTTTGAGGTAAATAAAATTTTGATTTTAATCACCCCCAAAAATACTACGTTGCTTGAACGGATCGTAATAAATTTCCGTAACCTTAAATTTTCTATCGACCCGTTTGCATTGCACGATGATATCAATCATGGAAATTAGCAAACCGCGAATATCTTCACGCTCTAAATCGCTCCCACCATCACTTTCTTTAACCAAAAGGGTCATTTGTTCGAAAGCTGCAAGCGCCGTTGACGCGTGGACTGTTGTAATTGAACCTGGATGACCAGAATTAACGTTACGGATATAATAAAAAGCCGTCCCATCGCGGAGCTCTTGTAAAAGGATACGATCAGGACGCATCCGCAAAGCAGCCTCAAGCAATTCTTTCGGACCAACAGAAGCCACCCCTTGACCGTCCTTCGAATAGATCATAGAAACATGATTATGCTGTGGCACAACCAATTCTTGTGTATCTTCGATGGTAATAATTCTCTCATCAGCGGGAATTATAGCGATCAGCGCTTTTGAAAGCGTCGTCTTTCCGGAACCTGTTTTCCCCGAAATGAGAATATTCTTCTGCATCTTGACGGCTAAATCAAAAAAGGAAACAAAATTTCTATCGCAATAAGCCTTTACCAAATCACATTCAGAATTTTTAAGTTCATGAAGACGGACTTTGTAATCACATAAAGGCGTGAATGACACCTGTTCACACATAGAAAACAAATCTCTACTTGCTAAATCCTCAAGTGAAAAATTGTGCGACGATGGCTTGCGGATTGTCATGCTAACTGTATCTTTTTCTACAGCCGGGGGAATAACAATCTGAATACGCTCATTGCCGGGCAAGGTAGCGGATAGTATTGGATTTTTATCAGATATACTTTGCTTGGAATAAGCCGCGACAACCTTGGCAATCCCCATTAATTCACTGAATGACAAAGCCGGAACTTTTACTGTTTGCCATCCACTAATACCCTCGATTATCGCTTCATAAGGGCGATTAATGACAATTTCAAAAAGGGTATCATCTTTCAAAAAAACACTAATAGGTTCCAACTTTGCCAAGACAACAGCAACAGTCTCGTCAATCACATTGGGATAATTTTGGTTCATTTATAAATCACCGTAGGGTTTTTGTAAAAATTCCCCGAAGAAGCCCGATTAAAAATCTGTTTTTTATCTTCAGTGACTTTCAGTTTATAAACACCAGAAAAATCTAAATCCCTAGCGACAAAAACGTTGACCATTTCACCTTGATTTTTAGTTAACGTTGGCGGAATATTCGCGTAATTCTCGGCAAAAATATTTGCAATATTCTGTCCAGAAGAAAGAGTATCAGAGTTCTTTGTCTCTTTTTCTTTGGACGATAAAAAACGTTCACCAGCGTAACGTGTTACATCTTTTACAATAGATACAAGAAGTGCAGATCCAATTCGTTCAAACCAATGATTATCGACATCACCATCCATACCAGAGCGCCCCAGAGCATCCGTTGCAGGTGAAGCCAGCGTTATAATGACACCATTTGGTGTTTTTGCCCTATTCCATAAAACAAAGAGGCGATTTTGTCCTTTTTTCAATCCAGCCCGATATTCCCCAACAATCTGTGTACCTTTATCAAGCAAAACAACGCGTCCATTATCCGACAAAATGTCTCTGGAAATGATACAGCTAACAAATCCCTGCTGATCGCTACTAATCGCCGTTTCAAGAATACATGGAATAGTTGTACCCATAGCGATGACGTAGTTTCTATTCCCAAGAATTGAAGCGCGAACACCTTCAGAAACTGTCGGCTTAAGAAGATGATTAAATCGCTGCGCTACTTCATCAATCTTACCTTCTAGTTTTGCCGGTGAAGATGCATTTTCTGGAGTCGTACTCGTTTGCGACTGATTTTGGTTAGAATAGGCCAATACAGGAGCGCGTTGAGCAGCTTCCAATAATGAGTTATCAAAATTTTGTTGCTCCGTTTTTTTTGGTGTAGGCAATTCAATTTTTGGCAGCAAAGATTGATTTTGTTTTGTTAATTCTAAAGATGCGACGGGCTTTGGATCCACGGGACGAAACAATTCTGTTTGTTTAATAACCCTCTCTCTCTCCCTTTTGGTTTCAACTGTCTTTTTTTCATTAGTTGAAAATGTTAGGTATACTAAATAACCGCACACACCCAAGAGAACGAGAAAAGCAACTGGCTTACCTATGTTAGAGTGATCTTTTTTTTTCCGACCGTCTTTTATTGTATTGCGATCATCGACGTTATTTTCATCCACTTCCTTACTCATGGCCGCTTCCTATGTTCACTTGACGTTGCACCGATGGTGATGTTGTGCCAGTTTCAGGATTAACCCCTGCAGGCATAAATCTTTTATTAAAAATGCACAGAACTTCGTTACCGCGACGCAAAGTAAACTGTAAAGCTGTGGCATGAACGATAACTTTATTTCCTTTAATAGTCTTCGGAACAAGGGACTCCTGCCCATCAAGAGACACAAGATAAATAGCGGGAATTTCTACGTTACCCCAGAATGTGAATGTTGTCGTTTTACCATTATCATAGACAGAGACAGGCTCAATCAAAGGTGAACCTTGTGCTTCATAAGCCCAATTACGTGGGCCAAAATCTTCATGAACATCAAAAACATCATCAATAAAGTCTTTTTCACGCTGCTCAGCTTTCGCTGCTTCAGCCATTTTTTGACGCAGCGCCTCATCTTCTGGATAACGAAACTTAACGAGGAAATATGTATCGTTTCCAGCTGAAACATCGCCTTCACGAATCTGCAATTCAAACTGATAAGATCGTTTTGTTCCATCTAGACGAGTTGTAACAACCTGCAAATTGGTTATAGGTTGGATTTCACGTGGTTTTAAAAAAATAAAGTGCCCGGCTGGTGCCACCTGCCAAGCAACAGAGTTACCAATTCCCACGTGGGTAACTTCTTCATTCTCAGCGAACTCAATCTGAACTGAAGAACGAATAGACCCGATGATCCGAGTAACATTATATGGATCATAATTGACAAATCTTATACGACTGTCCTTGCGTGCACTAATGGGCGTCGTTTCCGAAAATGAGACTGTTATACAACTCATCGCAACAATTAAAGTTAAAAAGACCACCTTTAAAAATCTAATCATTGCACCACCTCTGGATCGGATCTATATTCCGACACTTGAAACCCTAGCGGATTAACTAACCGATCTTCAGTTGCAATGCGTGCATTAACATAAGAAAAATTTAAAATTGCGACTTCATGAACAATAGCCTCTTTTCCCGTAAAATCCCTCACTTTTTTGTAATAGCGCACCTGGACAAGATCCGTGCTCAGAAAGGAAATCGATTTAATCGTAACTGTAACAATCATGTTCTGGTAAATGTTTTGCGGACTCTCCGGGTTGCTGCCCGAATACCATTTTGCAAAACGATTTTGCTCTGCTGGTGAAGATAAAAGGGAAACGATGCGGAAATTGTTTTGTGCTTCCGATGATTGAAAGCTTTCGCGTGCACGAACATACTTACCGGCAAAATAGCGCGTTATTGCTTTATCATAATCTTGTGGAGCATCTTTTAGTGCACTAACAGTATCTACGATACCTGTCGAATTATCAACACGAATAACAAACGGTTCTACCGTTTTTAGAGGCGTTAATGCCGCTACAGCCAAAGCCAAAGCAATCGTCATCAACCCAAAAAGTCCTGTTAAAATCATGGAAATCTTCATTCGCACCCGCATGCCATGCATACGATCAACATCGAACGATCGTGCTTCTTTTACATATTCGTCAAATGCATCGCTTTTCACGCTTGACCCCCGCAATTTTTGTAAGAGAGATCCTTGTAGCTTAATGAAGTCATGTTAACCACTTCATTGGTCCCTTGTTTTTCATTTTCCAACATGTTGAGAATGATCGGAGTTGAAACAGGTTTTTTAATATTCTCTCTTAAAACAGCACCTTTATTGTTCCAGTCCCACTTATCTTTGTTTAAAGCATGAGTATATTTGCCGTCGCACTTCGGCAATTTTTTATTACTATTAATAGTAGTACAACCAGCAATAAATATCGTTATAGTTGTAACAATAGTCGTCTTTAATTTCATCTTGAACTCACAAAAGATTAGAATGAAACATTAACCTCATGAAATACAAAATATTTCACTCAACACCCGCGCGGTGGGCATGACTTCCATCGCGCTCACCGCAAAAATATAGCTTATCGTAATAAATATTTATCATCAGAACCGTCCACGACCTCGAATTCCACTTTTTGCAGCTGTCAGTGCACCACTAGAGAGTCTTGAAGCAGCACTTCTTGTCGCACCCCCGCCGGCTCTAACACCACTTGACATCATCGTGAAGATCTGTCCTCCAGAAGATACTGCACCTTGAAGATACGGACCACCACTTGCAAGCGCCGAGGCAATTCCAGGAAGCATGCGAAACACGATACTGCCTATTATTGCAGTGACAACAACGGGCGGAAAAAGATAATAAATCGAGTCATATGAACCATTAAGAACATGCACGATAACTTTACACATAATTGTACCAAGCATCATGACCATAACCTGTAAAATCGTAAAATTAGCCAGCGTTGTAATCCATGCATCAGTAAATTTCCGCGTTGCATTAAACAAATATAAACTGATAAAAAGAGGCCCGAGACCTATGACCATAACAAGTGCAACTTTTGCGAACATTTGAACGATAAAACCAGCTATACAGAAAACGATAACTGCCAAAATCATTAAAGCACCAAGGAGTCCAACCATGACTTTTTCAAAAAACCAAGCAGCAGCCAAAACTTCTTGATAACGAGCATTTGTCTTCAACAAAAGATAATCAAAAACATTAGCATCAGCGGGACTACTGTTAAACGCATTGCCCACAGCCTTGGCCAAATCACCAAAAAAAATATCTTTGACATAAGTATTAAATGTATCTGCATTCGTTGCCATCGTCGTTACAACAACAACCTTAACGACGTTATTAAGCAAACTATTCATCGAAAGAGCAGTGCGACCCGTCATGACATTATAACCGTATAAAAATACGAAAATGATCGCAGCAAGATTCAACGGCGCAGAAATAGCAGAAGACAAACCAGCAACCGTCGTATTAACGACATCGTCAAGCGGGGACAAAATATAATTAGAGACACTTTCAAATGGAGCAGAAACAAAATCCGACATAAAACCACTCAATACCTACTTCAAAGCCTCTAAATTCACTCCGGAGTTTTTCAGTTTTTCTTCCAATTTTTTTGCCATTTCTTTATGCTCTTTTTGCTGACCCTCTTCACGGATCTCTTCTTTCGTTTTATCAGTTCTTGCTTGAATCATAGCAAGAGACTGAAGTTTCAAAACATCCGCTTGAAGTTGTGCCTGAATGACAGACAGCTCAACTTGAAGTTTTTGTAATTCTTCAGCTTTCTGTCCTTCAGCTTTCTGGTCTTCGGTTCTTTGTTTTTCGGCGCTTAGTCTTGCCTCTACTTCTTTAAGTTTTTTATTGATCTCATCAATCGCTTTCTTTGCTTTGTCAGCAGACTCATAAACGGATTCAGCAGCGTTTGACTTAACCTGATTTAATTTTTGTGTGTTCTCTAGAGCATTTTTATAATATTCGTCAGCGGTTGAATCGGACGAGCTCTGCGATACAGCATCAGAGATAAAAAACGAAGACAAAAGCACAAATAAACAACATTTTTTCATTGATTTTCTCTCCTTTGATGGAATATAGGCAACCAACGATCAGGGTCTTCCCCATATTCACTTATAATTTGATTCATCAGTTCAATATTTTTGGTTGTACCACTCAAAATAGCAACTTCATCACCCATCCCACGTAAATTAAGTTCCGCAACAACAGAATTCTGCCCCTGTTTTATGAGAAAACGCCGAGACTCCCTACTCAACTCAGACTGGATCAATTCAAATTCACGTTCAGTCAGTTTAAAATTTTCAACATAATCACTGTGATTTGCTTTTTGATTTGGGAAAAATATCTGAGTAGGACATTGTTCGATAATTGTGTGTGCAATTGTTGAATTGAGAGCGTCTTTTGGACTCTGCGTAGCAAAGAGCATCATGCCATTCTGTTTACGAATTGTCTTAAGACGATCCTGCGCAAAAGCCTTAAATGAATCGTCCTCAAGAGCTTTCCAAAATTCATCAATGACAATTATGATGCGCCGGCCATCAATGAGATCAAGAATACGATTGAATAAATACATCATGAGAGGGCGCCGAATTTCTTCGTTGTCTAAGAAATCGGTCATATCATAACCAATAAACTGAGCATCCAGACTTAAGTCATCGTAATCATTGTCAAAAACCCACCCTAAAGCATTTCCCTTGATCCACTGCTGCAATCTTATAGCAATCCCCTCTTTTGATGTGTTATCAAAAAAAAGTTGGAGAGCACCGAGCGAGCGTCGCTCACGAGGAAGACTTTCCAAAGCATCTATAGCCCTAGCAATATCTTGCCTCTCTTGTTCCGTTACCGTTTGCCCTTCAGTCGCAACAAGTTTTAAAACCCAGTTCCGGAGGAAAACTTTGTTTTTTTCCGTATATTCCATACCCTTTAATGGCGCGATACCAGTGGGATAACCATTTTTCAAAGGCTTATATTTTCCACCTCCAGCACGCACAAAAATCTCCGCTCCCTGATCTTTATCAAAAAAGACCATCGTCGGATTGTGCTTCTGTAACTGTGCAAGAAGAAAATTAACAATCACCGTTTTACCAGATCCAGACGGACCACACACAAAAGTGTTACCAAGATCAGCATAATGAAAATTAAAATAATAAGGTGATCCAGCTTGTGTTTTTAGCAACGCAACAGCAGGCCCCCATACATTACCGTCAATCTTCCCAACAGGAAACGAATGAAACGGTGATAATGCTGCAAAATTTCTGCTCGTAATTGCTCCTGAGCGCGCACGGTAACCAAAATTTCCAGGCAATTGCGCCCACCATGCTGCCTCTAATCCCAAATCTTCTCTAGCAATAACCGCCCCACCATTGGTTAAGTGGGCACGTGCCTTTGATAAATATTCCGTTAATTCTTTCGGGCGATCAGCAAAAATTGCCAAAGAAAGATGGTGTTCACCCAAAACAAAGCGATTTGACTCTAAATCGTCAAGCGCATCATCAAGCTCATCAATTTGCGAACTTGCACGATCCGCTGCATTAATCATTTGATTTTGCTTACGCCCCATAATTGTACTGGCAGCCGTCTTACTTTTAAAGACGAAAGACTGCGTTAATATGAACTCAAACGGAACTGTGAGTAAGCCATCCGTCATACCAGGACGCGTTTTAGACGGATACTCCTTCCACCCAAACATACCTACGAAACGTTCGTTGCTTTCATGGCGAATTTCGATGATTTCTTTACCAAAAATAACGCGATCTGAGTAAATTGTTGATGCAATGGTACCAAATGTAAGCGGAATACGTTCACGCCTCCCTCCCACCAATTGGTGCAAAAATTCACTTTGTTCGGCAAACAAAACACCGTCGTGTTCATAAACTGACAAGAGGCGCGCACCATAACTCTCTAACCCCTGTATGAGATCTTCACTTATATCCTCAACTTTGCAAACAGCTTCAGAATCTGGTTCAGATTGCGTTTTCTTAGCTCTCGTTAATCGCTGAAAAAACTCACCAATTTGTTCAGTTTTATCTGCCGCCGGATTCCATAACAACGAAATAAAAAGGTCATTCCTATATAAATCTTGCGAAACCATCCTCTTTTTGTATTTTTCATTTAATGCTCTTGCAAAAGACGAAGAAAACTGGCTCTCTGGATAAACGGTCTCACGTCTACGAATAATATGGGAATATAGAGCAACACGTTCATCAGCGATATTTTTTAATAAAATATTCAGTTGATCATGCAAGGAATTTAATTGATCGATATCCGCAGTATCAAAATTTACACCCTCAACGGAAATCACAGTCATTAAGCAACGCGAGCTCAGCGCGATAACATGTCTGTTAACGTAGCGTACGTAGGGAATATAATCCTCTGGCAAGGATTCCCGCTTCATAATTGACATTTGTATCAATAATCTAATTCCTTATAAGTACGAACAAGGCGCAATGGAGATGTAGACCCACCACCCCATCTAGCGAGATTTTTTTGCTTCCCCCGCGTATTAAGCCAAGCAAACAACACGCGAAACTGATTATGGTCGTATTTTGTGATTTCACGCAAAACGAAGTGCAACCCAACACCGAGACCAATCATTGTCAAATCACCCGTTAAAATAAAGACGACGGACGTAAACATGACATTGAGCGCCATCGCCTCCATCGTCACACCAGCGAACATAGATGGCCTAGTACATGCGAGGAAAAGGGTATCTTCGTTCATTTGCAACGGTCCCCACTAACTTCCCGCTGATGATCCCACTAATTTACTAACAACATTGGGAGCGCCAAAAACAATACCGATACCGAGAATGCAGTAAGCCGCTTTTCGCAAATCAATAAATCCGTACATCCACCCAATACCCACAGCAGCAACACATATAATCGCCATGAGCTTTGCGGTTGTACCCGTCATCATAGTGACAATATTCTGTAAAACGTCATCAACCTTCCCTAAAGTATTAGTGTTACCAGAAGCAGCATGAACAGGATCAAACACAACAACTGCCGTTAAAAGCATCATGATAACAATAAAACAGATATTCCTGGACGTATTGTCTGTCATTTTATCTCCCTTTTTTAAAAAACGTTTAGCCATACACTGATGACGCCAAAACCAAAAACCCTCTCCACAACAAGCCCCAGATTTCCTCCCTTTCAACCTTCCCTGCTTAATCGAAAGCTCAACAGCGGAAATGGACATCGGCTTATTTCCAAAATCCCTCACCCTGTAGATAAAAGCCTAAGGTTGCATTATATCATAAAAACTACCATAAATTGTGTTTTTTTATCAAAATGACAATATTTAAAATGTAAAAATAGTGCTTGCATTTACGGAATGTTGTTAATTTACAACAAATTCGATCTTAATTCCCTCTATTAAAAGAGAGGAGTGTGTCTGTGAAAATTTTAATGGGTATGAATATGGTGAATTTTTTCAGCAAATACGCAAAAAAAATACGATTTAAAATGATCGTTATTACGTACATTGCAGGCTCTTTATTATGGGGGGTCAGTCAGTACAAAGATGAAATCAATTTGAGTGCTTCCAAGATATTCACGATGCGAGATTTTCAAAACGCCATTGATATTCACTCAGAAAGAGAAAAGACTTTTAAATCTACAATTGAGCAAAAATTTGCAAAAGATGAGCAAATTCTGCAAATTCAGAATGATGTTAAGCTTAACAACACAGTGGTTTTTGACGGTATAGCGTCCGTTACGAGCGGCGTAACATTTAAATTAATAACCCCTGTTTCAGAGTCTTGGCGCACACACAGCGCCCGCAATATTCACTTATACGGTGTAGATACATGTGCACCGCGTCAAAGAGCAAAATTAAACGATCAAGAATGGCCCTGTGGTGCAGTTACGACAGCTTGGTTGGTTACCAAAACACTTGGTAAAAATTTGTCGTGCAAGCAAGCCATTGTGCACGACGGTATCAGCCACGCACAATGCTTCGTCCAAGGTATTGACTTAGCTGAAGCAGGACTCTCTGAAGGTATGCTGATTATATCAAAAAGTAACAAAAACTCCATTCCAGTACAGTACATCAACGCTGAAGAAATGGCACGAAAAAAGAAAGTAGGCATCTGGTCAAGTGACTTTACCGAACCTTTACAGTGGCGTAAAAATAACGGGTCATATAATCCTTTCGACGGGCTATAATTCGCATTTCTAGTGGTAGCTCACAAAACTACAACAAATACAAACAACCTCGTGGGACATCTTGACACGTTCCTTGTCGAAGCTTTTTCAAAAAAAACTTCATTAACAAAACAGAAAAAATCATTATCGGTAAGAAAGCCCCGCTAAAGTGCATTTTCGTATTAACTTAAGGCTTGAATCCGGAAGAATACCTATGTTTTTTTTGTGACGATACCGCGCTTAAGCCGAAAATAAGTAGCGCGGGAGATGCCGGTTTTTTCCCTAACAACTTTAAATGGAAATCCTCGTTTGATCAGCAGCAACGATATCCCTGTCTTTGGGTGCGGCTTTCTACCAAATTTTATACCTGCAGCCCTCGCAGCAGAGCGCCCATCGTTAGTACGTTCTAAAATACGCGCACGCTCAGC
Organism: Bartonella numerosa; assembly: GCF_037070845.1. Taxonomy (NCBI): domain Bacteria; kingdom Pseudomonadati; phylum Pseudomonadota; class Alphaproteobacteria; order Hyphomicrobiales; family Bartonellaceae; genus Bartonella; species Bartonella numerosa. The sequence goes on along the minus strand of NZ_JAYMZI010000011.1, from coordinate 21,652 downwards.
TTCCGCCACAGCGGCTAGAATTTGAACAATCATTTTCCCCATTATTCCTTCTGTACTAAGACCATTTTCTAAAAAATGCAGCGCTATTCCCTTTTTGTGGCACATATCAATGATGCGGATCATGTCAGCAGTGTTGCGCCCGAGACGATCCATCTTTGTGCAAATAATTGTATCATCTCTTTCTGCACGTCCAAGCAACCGTTGCAATCCTTCTCGCTCATCAGTAGTTCCCGTCATTATGTCCGTAAAAATGCGATCCTCTCGTACTCCTGCCCTTTTTAATTGTGCGATTTGAAGTGTCAGCTTCTGCTGACTAGTTGATACCCTTGCATAACCCAATAACGCCATTGCCTTAGTCTCATAAATCATTTTTAATACCAATTAAGTATCATAATATAAAAATACGACTTATGATACCATTTTTTCGGCGCTTTTTGTAAGTATCAAATATTATAATTTTTGAGATTATTTTTATGTAACTCAATTGGCTTACAATGCAAAAAAGTGCCTATTTGAGTGTGTATTTAGGTTGCATATAAAATCCCCGCAAAACTCCTGTTTAGTCGATAAGAGTCAATATCTATCCTGCTTCCAATCGTGAGTATGATCAGCAATAAATTTATATAAGCTGATTTGTTGAGAAAAATATGATTTTCAGCATATATAATAAACATATGTCTTAAGTACGTAGTATATATATAGCATATATCAAACATATTACATATGAATACGGTAAACTTGCAATTGCAAAAGGACAGTTATTGGGAATTGTTATAGTGTTGAATCAAAAGCTCTAAAACATCTCCAAATGCTAAAAGATTTTGTCCAGGTGGTGTTAATTTTTCAGCAATCGTCCGAAATTCTTCATCCACATCTGGTCGAATTGGAAAGGTTATGCGATTTGTTTTTGAACTACGTCGTTTAAATCGACCGTCAATACGACCAGATTTCGTTAAATTTGTAGACATCTTTAAACTTTCAAAAGACGCGTGGCGTGTTGTAAAGCCGCTCTGTTGCGCAATCTCATCAATATTGTGTCTGTCACGTTTTGGTGCTTTTGTTGTAGGCTACAAAGAAGATAGATCATTTAAAACATGAAATGTTGGTTTTCTTTCTTTTACCATTACACAACACCTTCTATTTTTAATGATCCCACTACATCAGCAGTAACTTGTTCTGCGTTTATTATGGCGGATTTATTTGACACGTCTTCCTCATTTAATTCATAAAGTATACATCCAAAACCAAAAATAGAAGAAAAAGCTGCTTCATTCATAAAACCATGATCCAAAACGGGAAGCTTTGCTTCAGCCAATTCCCTACGGGTTTCTTTTTCTTCGTGGGTTTGGATGACAGAACACTTCGAAAACATAATGCGATAAGGGATATCACTTCTTCTTGCTCTTCCTTCGCGTGCTATGAAAGAAACGACCTTTGCTGCTTCATGACTATCAAGTTTTGCCCCTGTCATAGAGATAACAGTCATATTAGAACGGCTAATAGCGTATGACGCTGTTATATTTTCCGATCCTTCAAGATCAACAACAACAAAGCCAAATGTATTTTCTGCTTCATCTATAACATCTATAATAGCGGTATTACAGTGTCATTTCCTTTTTTAAGGTTCATAAGGCGTTTTAAGTAAAACGCACGAAACTGGGTCATTAATACTGGTATTTGTTCGTGTAAGAATGGAAATGCGATGTTAATGGCTTGCATTGTAGTTTCAGTATGATATTGTAAGCACAATTTATTGTGAAATAAGTATTAGATTTAGAATTTCATTTTTAGAGAAGGGGAGGGGGATATGACGAAAGTCATTCTACTATGTGCGGCTATAGTAGCCGTTGGGGTTTGTGCTGGTTGTGAAAGCAAAGAAGAAAAAGCGAGAAAAGCTGCTCTAGAAAAATTTTTCTCCCAAGAGCCTGTGTCTACTGAATCACACGTAGGTTTTTAAAAAAAATCGCTGCTTAAAATATAAACGACAAAAAAAAGAGGCCATCGCCTCTTTTTCAATTATTATGGCAAAGTCATCGTTTTGTTTTGTCTGGTTCTGCGGAAATCGTATTTGCAACATCGTTGCCTTCTTCGTTTTTATTAGATTGAGAATTTCCGAATTCAAGCGTTTTCATGTCATCGTTTAGTATTTCCGGAAGGCTGTTAAGATTAAGTTTGTCTGCATTTTCCATACCAGGAACAGAAAAGGCGGATAAAATTCCCGTGTTTTTTAAGGATCCTTTAGCTGCATTAGCCGTTGCACGTCCAGCAAAATCAGTGAAAGATTTACCATTTGACTGACCGGACGTTGCTAGACGTGGAGTACCTCCTGTTACCCGTGGATTTTCGTGGTATTTAGGGGTATTTGCGCTTTTGGAATTATCTCCTGTCATTCGAGAAGCATTGAAAATTTCTCTAGCTCCACTCGGTTCGCCAAACCCTCTACCTATACCTCCCAGCATATCACCCACGCCGGTTTTTGGTGGTCCTATTCCGTTTCCAACAAGGGAGCTTGCTCCAGTGGCTGCACCTAATCCAGCTCCCGCCATTACTCCAATAGTTGAACCTCCGCTGTTGCTCGTACCGGAGATTAAACCGGCAGTGATTTCAGGAATAGTTTTTGTTAAATATGCGCATATCAAAGAGAGACCGACCCACCAAAGGCGAGAAAGCAAATGAACAAATATAGTTTCTCGTATCGTAATTATAACGATCATAACTGAAAACTATAGAAAATGCACGCTTTGATACGTCTTGACGTTTGTTTATTTTGTATTACACTGTAGTACGAAGGAATGGGAGATCATGGTAATGGCAAAAATTCAAGCACGCGTGCCCGACGAAATCCAGGACATTGCGAATGCAGTTATAAAATCTACAGGACTTACAGTGTCGGATGTAATACGCGTGTTAATGACAAATATCGCCAAAGATCAGGCACTGCCTCTCCATTTATTTCAACCAAATGCAGAGACGCTGCAATCTATTAAAGATGCGGAGACAGGTCACGTTCAATGTATATCATTGGACGGTTTACGCACCATGATCCGCAGTTACAAAGAAGAACATAAATCTGAAGAAAAAATTTAGGTGATGCGAAAGATCGTCTATACTAGGTCATTTCATCGTGACCTTAAACGAGAAAGTAAGGGACGATACGCTGGTGTTTTAGAAAAACATTTGCTCTACATTGTTGAAACACTAGCCAAAGATAAGCCACTAGAACCGCGTTTTCGTGACCATACTCTGACAAACCAGTGGCGCGGTTGCCGTGATTGCCATATTAAGCCAGATTTGGTTTTAATCTACCGAAAATTGGATACTGATATACTGGAACTCCTACGGATTGGTTCGCATTCCGAGCTGCGTTTTTGATCTACATAACTCACCACGTCACTGCGTAGGATTGTTTATTTGAATCATTTTTCTCTCATACTTCCTCCAAACCTCAGAATGTTGGAACGCATTGTCTTTCGATCCCTAAAAAAATTCATTATGCTCTAACATGGAACTTTACTTTATCCATATCTGTAAATATTTTATACATATTTATTGTGTATTTTTTAATAATAAGTGCATAATAAATAAATATTAAATATTCTGTATTTATTGTTTAAATAAGGAAAACATATGCCAGTAATTACCATGTGTTCAACAAAGGGTGGAGTTGGTAAATCAACGATAGCTTTAGTTTTATCGCAAGTATTTTCCGCCGCAGGGTCTCGGGTAAAGCTCATTGATGCAGATCCCAATCAACCACTTGTAACGTGGGCAAAACGATCAGAAAAGAAAATGCCTAGGAATATAGAAGTAATAGGAAATATCACTGAAAAAAATATCGTTTCTTGCATTGATACAGCCGTAGAAAAATTTCCGTTCGTTATCGTTGACCTTGAAGGTTCTGCTAATCTCGCAGCCTCTTTTGCTATAGGCAGGGCGGACTTAGTTTTAGTGCCTATGCGCGGAAAGCAACTTGATGGAGATCAAATAGGAAAAGTTATTTCCTTAATACAACAACAGAGTCAATTTTTCAGACGAAACATTCCTTTTCGTATCGTATTTTCAATGACAGGTGTTTTAAATAGTCGCGAGGCTCAGCATATACGGAAAATATTAGAAGAAGCTAATATTCCCATTTTACCAGTATCATTAACTGAAAGAGGCGCCTATAGTGCCATTTTTCAGATAGGAGGTTCGATTTTTGATTTATCATCTTCCGACGTCAATAATCCTCAGGCTGCACAAGAAAATGCAACAGCCTTTGCTCAGGCCGTCACAAAAATTTTGGATGATGAAGATTTACTAAAAGGTTAAAGTGATATGACAAGAAGAGCTAAAATTTCGTTGCCAAATTTAAACAAAATAGAACCATTTACCAAAGCACAGAAAAACTCTGTAGAGGAGCTAAGCAAACTAGGGCTGCAAAGTGGTTTTACGACACGGCATAATTCGGAATTAAGAACTGGAAGTGGTCGTAGACGCCGCAGTTTAAAAACCGCAAGGATAACGCTCGCACTTGAACCAAAAGTCAGAGATGTTTTTTGGGAATTGGCTGATGAACGCAACGAAGACGGTGGTGACTTTCTCAATCACCTCATAGAAAGTTACGTAAATAATAAATACATACAAAATACTTAATACTACATAAAACGCTTTGTACTTTAGAGACAGGAAATTAACGGTAAAATTATTGATGCTTAGTGGATTGTACATCGTAAGGAATTGTTGAACCTCCGCGTCATATAATGGATGATGGTGGGGAGGTGGATTTTTCCAAATATTACTAAAACTGCGGCTACTCCGCAAAATACACCATAAAATAGAAGTGCACAGAATGCAGAACTATGAGACGTACTTAATTCGCAAAAATGGGCACAGCAAGTATCAGGGGAAAAATTCTTTGATTTTCGGAAAGAGGCGCGATTTTACAACAAAACTCGGTGAACATCTCCTGGAAAGATAAAACAAGGCAATCGCCAAATAAAGATTACAAAGTGCCTTTCTTACGACCATGGATACATTGGAAAAGAAAGAAAAAGTCGCGTGAATTATAAAGATGATAAAAAATCACACTAACAACAACGACCCCGAGTCATCGAATTCTAGTTCTAAAAAAGCGGTGACAGTATAAAAATGAAAAATTATATGTTTTAGCATTCGTAACGGAATTTTCCTTATGGTGGGTATATTCCAGCATTTGTCCATTAATTTTTAAAATATTTTGTGGTGCATTTTATTCGCTGCCCTATATAACCGTACCGCACGGCAGTTGGGTGTTTTGCTGATACAGTTGATGACAGAGATGTCGTTTTTGCCTTTCGTGCTTGTAGATATTAGATCGGATGTAGTACGCCGTAGGGCGGTTCCTGTTCGTGCGATGATATTCACGCAATAGTGGAGAAGGATTAAAAAAGCTTTCCTAAAAATATGGTTACGCAAGTAGCCGCGATTAACTGTCTTGCATTTTCTACGTCCATGCGGAGGTAGTGGTGGGGGGGGTGTTTTTCGCGACTGGGGAGAAATAACTCCGTTTGTGGCGTTTTTCCGGAAAAGCGCAAGATCAAGAGTAGGTAGTAGTCAGTCGATCGTGAGAGAAACAGTTCTCTTGGCGGGTGGCGTGGTGTCGCGAGGAAATGCCTATGAAACGGTCAAAAGGCGCGCATTTTTCCCACTTGGTGGGTTATTCTCATCCCGGCGGTGGCATATTAAAAAATAAATATGGCACGACAAATTTTCAGGAGTTTGTAAAAAAATGTAAGTATGACGTCGAGCAGGCAAGGTATCAGTTGTATCAAGAGCCTTTGCCAGATCAGTTTAACACTTCCTATTTGCTGCATATTCATAGACGCTTATTTCTGAACACATTTGAGTGGGCTGGAAGGCCACGCAATGACCATTTTGAATTTTCTGATGGCAGTATTGCCCCAGTATATCAAATAGCAATGTCAGAATCTGGAATTCCTTGTGTAAGGTGCGAAGAGATTGACGAACACCTAAAAAAAATAGACCAACTATTGGAAAAAAGTAATTATTTCAGAGGATTATCACGCGAAGAGTTCGTAAAAAATGCAGCAAAAGTATGGCATTCTCTCAATTGTATGCATTTATTTGTAGCAGGAAACCAACATACACAGGAGGTATTTTTGGAAAAACTTGCGGAAAGTGCAGGTTATAGTTTTGATTTTTCACTCATAACAAAAGCACATGCAGACATTGTAGGTCGCATTGCTGCAAAACATAATGATTTGAATCCTATGATAGAAGCGCTTAATGACGTTTCCGACCAAAAAAAAGTGCCCATTTTAAAGGAATTTATGAACGGTGTGCAAAGCATCATAGGAGATGATATTCATAATCACATTATTGTAAGCGCAAATAAGGGTAGAACGTACCATGGCACTTATCTCGACGTTAGTGAGTCCAGCTTTGCTGTCAAAATCGGTGATACTTTTGTAGTAAGTTACAAAGATGATCTGGCAACTAGGCAACTAAAAACATTACGACACGGTGACGAATTAACTTATACAGCTGTAATGTCTGAAGATATGGAGAATGTTCTCATCCCAGCTGAAGAAGTGGATCCTCTCACGAAAGAAGAAATTTCTGAAATGCTGCAAAAAGATGCAGCCATTCAAACAGCTGAAGAATGTGTTCAGCATTATGCTCAGCGCGTCTATGGTAGCTCTGATGCACTGAAAAATCAGCTGATGAAAATCAATACAACTCCGAGTCTTGGGAACATTTTGCAAGACCAAATTCTACGCTCTCCTAGCTCCGTTCATAAGCTTGCCGGTTTCACTTTTTGTGGCATTGCAAATGCAAGATACCAGGACGCCGAACGCAATGTCTTCAATTTGGCAGAAGCGGTCGAAAATTATTGCGGCGCTGTAAGGTATGTTACAAGAGAAATCGCAAAAGAGCACGAAGAAGAAAAAATGCGCTGCATGGTTCGAGTGAATGTTCCAAGTAACGAACTACAAGACGTTCTTAGTTTGCCACACAAGATGCGACAAGAATCCCTAAGACGGTATTCTAATTTACAGAAAGAGCTCGTCGATTTTATAAAGCAAGTCGATACCCGTCTATCTGACAAAGAAAAAAGGAGTGTCAAGAATAAAAATCATAAAGAGCTTGCCAAAAGTCTTGGTGTGTCACCGCACAGGGCAAACAAAATTATAAAGGCTATCCAACAAGCCAGAGACGCATACCTACAGCGACAAATTCAAATACCTCAATACAGGGGTATTCAAAAAGTCATGACAGCAAAAATATAAGAAACACAAAATTTCATGTTTTCGTTGTTATTTTTATGAATGTGACACCGTTTCGACGGTGTTGCGTTCGTGGGTTTATTTTTTCTGCTGATACCATCAATAAAGCCTGGAAAAAGTTTTTTGTCGTTTCATGCAGATTGCTTATTTTTTTTTGCGCCCTAAGTAGCTGGTCGTCAGATTGTCGGTGCTGATGCTGGATACTGTGAATTCAGAGCTGTACTGTCTCGTGTGGGGGCGGTGTTGCGCACTTTTTTAGCCCTGTATTTGATCCGGCTAGCGTGGCTTTGCGATTATTCGCAGGGGGTGGTCATCAGTAAAAAGCGTCGTTTGTAGGGGAGGATATCATAATAATCATGGCGTTTTTACATCAGCGCCACAATACGAGGAAGCATTCATGGTTCAGTCGCAACATACACAAGAAGCTCATCAAGAGAATTATCTTTACCAAGGCAGCAACGTATTAAAAAATAAGTACGGCGTGACAGATTCTCTGGAACTGATACAAAGAAGCAAACCCGATGTGGAACAAGCGGCAATTGAGTTACGTCAAGAGCCTTTACCAGACCAATTTGATATTTCCTACTTAATGCACATTCATCACTGTTTATTTAAAAACACCTTTGAGTGGGCAGGTAGACCGCGCTACATGCGATCTAGATTTGATGATGGAAGCGTTGCTGTTTTGAAGGAAATGAAACCGACAGAATCCGGGATTTCTTACGTAAATGGCGATGAACTCCAAAATACATTGCTAAAGATAGATTATACGCTCGCTAAAAAAAATAACTTACAAGACCTATCGCGTACGGAATTTGTTAAGGAAATAGCAGAAATGCTCTCTTCCCTTAACCGCACACATCTATTCGTGGCGGGCAACCAACGTACACAAGAGATATTTTTCGAGAGACTTGCTGAAAAAGCGGGGCACAATCTCGACTTTTCACTTGTAACGCAAACACATATGAATGACGTCAGAAATATCGCAGCAAAATATGGCGATATAGATCCCATGGCAGAAATGCTCAATGGTATTTCCGATCCCAGAAAAATCCCTGCTTTAAGAGAATTTAAAAGCAAGATGGAAAATATGGTCGGCGCCGGCGTTCAAAATCGTGTTATTTTAGGCGCAAATGAAGGGAGAACTTATCAGGGGATTTACCAAGGTACTGGTGAAAAGTATTTTGCCCTTAAAGTGGGTGAAACTTATATTGTTAGCGCAGCAGAAGATCTCACACCGGAACAACGAAAAAATTTACGGGTCGGTGACCTGTTTACTTTCACGGCTCCGAAAGCCATAGACGTTGAGAAAGTTTTAATTCCATCGGAAACAATACCTAATCTGACGAAAGAGCAAATCGCAGAAAATGTCGCGCAAGATGCTTTTGTCAAATCAGCAAGAAAGCGGGTCGAGTGCTTTGCAGAGCAAGTTTATGGTGTGCCCAATCTATTTGAAAAAACAATGAATTTAATTTGCAAAGACCCCAGCGCTGGCGAAAGACTTCCTGATCAAATTGAAAATAATCCCACGTTGTTCCACAGTCTTGCTGGCTTCAATTTATTTGGTTACAAAACCAATAGACGATTAGAATCCGAAGAAAATATCGGAAAGCTTAGCGATGCGATAAAAGCTTTTGTAGACTCTGTAAAAACATCCAGACAAGAAGTCATAGAAAAGCATCAAGCAGAGCAAGCCCGTTGCAGAAGACAAGTGGATATGCCAAGCAATGAATTGAAAGAGATCCTTGATCTGCCAAAGGAACTTCAACAAGAAGCCCTGAGAGAATTTCCTACACTACGAAAAGAGTTAGATGATCTCATGAAACAGATAAATAACCGTCTTTCACAAAGAGAGCACAAAACAATTGTCGGAAAGGCTTGTGAGGAGGTTATTAATGCTATTGGAGTGCCAGAAAATAAGGCAAAGGAAATTATAAAAATCGTTTCCCAAACAAAAGAGGCTCTCGGAGAGGGAGTGGAGAAGATTCAGGCAATTAAACTTCAACGATCCTCCTCAAATGCAATGTCCATGATAAGCTAAAAGTTCAGGAGTTTTTGTGTCTTTGTTTTGTCAAATGAAACGTTTTGTGGAGTCCTGTACACGTTTGTGTACTATCGTATGTTGTGGGGACTTCCTGCGTGTAAAAAAGTTTACCTATTGTTTGTCAGTATATGGCTTATCGGCTTTTGCGCCCTATACTATTAGGGGCGGAGTTTGGCGTGTGAGCCAACCTTAAATGGTTGTAGCTCTCGGGGTTGCGGCGAGTGCTATGCTTCGGGTTTTGTTCTTACAGGCAGATCGTCAAGCGTGGTTCAAAAATGGATACACGGAAGAGCGTTCACTTGTAACAATAGCGGGTAATAACTTTGAAATATTGGAATAAAGAGGAAAATTTAACGAGCAATGCCAATTAGATCGTGTCGCATTTTTACATCAAAATAACCGTGAGGTTAGTTTGGTTTTTCGTTTGTGCGGCGCGTGTAGTTTGCAGAGGTGTCCCGCGTGAGAGATTAGGGCTTTAGGAATACGCACGAGAAGCAGTTCTTCCGTTAAAAAGTCTAACTCTTTTAAGAGTGGTGTCATATCATGAGGAATGTGTCCATGGAAAAATCAAAACAAACGCGCAAAAATCATGCACCGGGTTATAGCTACCCAAACACGAATATACTAAAAAATAAATATGGACTGACGGATCCTAATGCTTTTGGGAGAAGATATGAACATGATGTGTTAAGTGCACTGGATGAATTGTCCCAAGAGCCAGTACCTGCACGAGTTGGTTCTGAATACCTGATGCATATTCATAAACGATTGTTTAGAGACGTTTATGAATGGGCTGGAAAACCACGTTATATGCATTTTAAATTTAGAGATGGAAGCGTTGCCGTTTTGGATGAAATGGAACCAACAGAATCTGGAATTTCTTATGCAAATAGTGAAGAAATTCGAAGAGAGTTGGCAAGTATAGATTATGATCTTAGCCGGGATAATTGTTTCCGTGGTTTATCACGCGAAGATTTTATTAATCGTGCAGCCAAAATTCTTGTCTCTTTAGAAAAAATGCATCTCTTTGTGGACGGGAATAAGCTCACAAACCAATTATTTCTTGAAAAACTCGCTGAAATTGCAGGACATAACTTCGACTTTTCTCTTGTAACAGAAACGCATATGAATGTTGTTGCTGCTGCTGCATTGAAATACAACGACCTGCAGCCTCTGAAAGAAATGCTTGATGGTATTTCTGATCCAACTAGGACACCAGCTTTAGAAGAGTTTGTGAGAAGCATGCAACATGCTCATGGAAGTGATTTTCATAACAATCTTATTTTAGCTGCAAAAGAAGGGAAGACCTACGAAGGAATATATCAAGGTGTCGGTGTAGAGAGCTTTGCAATTAGAACAGGAGATACCTACGTCGTTTGCCAATCAAGTCACCTTGCACCAGAGCAACTAAAAAATATGCAAAGCGGTGATAAGATTCTTTTTACGGTCCCAAAAGCAGAAGATCTTGAAAAAATTCTCATTCCAGCAGAAAAAGTTGCTGATTTAACAAAAGAGCAAATCGCAGAACAAGTCTCGCGAAGTACTTTCGTGAAAGCGGCAAGAGGATGTGTCGAATATTTTTCAGAACGTGTCTACGGAAAATCTGGGGTATTTGATACGACAATGGGTTTAATTTGTGGAGTTCCAGGAGCAGGAAGCAATCTCCCTGCTCTAATTGAAAGTGATCCTAGGTCTTTTCATAAACTTGCAGGGTTTAATTTTTTTGGTTTTAAGACTAATAGACGGTTGGAAGCTGAAGAAAATGTCGGAAAACTTAGTGATGCACTTAAAAATTACACGCTTGCTGCAAGAGATGCTAAAAAAGAACTCCTCGAAAATCACAAAAAAGATCAGGAGCGTCGCGGACAAGAAGTGCGCATGCCAAGCAAATCGCTGCTAGATGTTCTTGATTTACCAAGGGAACACCAGCAAAAAGCCCTGGAACAATCCCCTGAATTACGAAAAGAACTAGATGGTTTTGTGAAGCAAGTAGAAAATCGTCTTTCTCCAAAAGATCGTCGGGCGATTGGTGTTGAAGGCGCGCGCGGAGAGCTTATGTCTAGTATTGGGGTATCGGCAAACAAAGCAAAAGAAATTTCACGAATTTTCTCCAAAGCAAAGGAAGCTCTCAAAGAAGAGCCAAAAATTGCCAAAGTGATTAAACTTCAACAGAAGCCAAAAGCGGTATCTATAGCAAGTTGAAAAAGAAGTTTTGTGCCTTTTGTTTAATAAACAGAATGCTGTCTTCGACGGCATTTTGTTTGTGGCTGTTTTTTTTCTGTCGTTATACTTCTGCAGCGTTGTAAATTCAGGTAAAAAATTAACACTACTTTTTTTGTAAATACATATAGTTCGAAATTTTTTGCACCCTATATTGCTAGGGACGTGAATAAATTTTAAGTGATTATATTTTGTACAGCTATCGTGAACACCATATTCCAAGCTTTTATTCCTACAGATAATTCACAAAATAAGGTTCCAGACAATATGCAATACGGATTGTGACCATCTGTAAAAATGATAAACAGCAATGAAAAACATAAACTTTCCTGAAAAATGGTGGTCTATGCAAACGGCATCAGCCGGCGTTTTTTATGTGTTTTCAGTACAAAAATCGCCTCACCACAAAGCCGAAAGAAAATAACCATGAAATACACAAAAACACAACTTGCACTCATTCTTGCACCCATCATTTTGTGTTCTTTGTCGATGCTCCTCATTCCCCATTTATTATACTTCATCACAGATGGAATGGACAGCAATCAAGCTTATTGGTACCTGCGTTCAGAACCACTAGCAACTATGGTAGTGATTTCTATCGTATCATTATTTTATAGCACACTACAAAAACTGTATATACGAAGAGCGATAACAATTGTTTCAGCTACTTTTTTTTCTGCTGTTTCTCTTTATTACATTGTAAACGAAATTAAGCGATTAAGTCCATACGTTGGTCAAAATGGAATAACCTGGAGCTACGCCATACAATTCATAGATAATATGGTAGTTTTTGGTGTAATTTCCGGCATTGTTATTTTGATTTTACAGGCCATAATAGCCACCCCGCGTGCAAACAATGTGAAGCGTGCTAAAAAGGGAATTTTTGGTGACGCATCGTGGATGAGTCTAAGAGAGGCAGCAAAAATCTTTCCAGCACATGGACAAATCGTTGTTGGTGAAAGATACCGGGTGGATAAAGACAATGTGCGCGACATTCCATTTTCACCAAGCGACAAAACAACATGGGGGAAAGGTGGTACTGCACCTCTTCTGACATTTAACCTTGACTTTGGATCAACTCACATGATTTTTTTTGCCGGTTCTGGTGGATATAAAACAACGAGCACCGTCATCCCGACCTGCTTAACATATACAGGATCTGTTGTTTGTCTTGACCCTTCAACGGAAGTTGCGCCAATGGTAAAATTTGCACGCAAAAAAATGGACAACAGAGATGTCATTATTCTTGATCCAAATTCTGTTCTAACAAAAAAATTCAATGTAATCGATTGGCTTTTAGACGACAGTGTACCTCGCACACAACGCGAAGCCAACATTGTAAGTTTTGCAAAACTACTTCTTACAGACAAAAAATCAGACAATTCTTCAGCAGAATACTTTTCAACACAAGCCCATAACCTTCTGACAGCTCTTCTCGCCCACGTTATATTTTCTGATGAATACGAAAACAGTGAACGAAATTTAAAAACATTGCGTGGTATACTCTCCCAATCAGAAACAGCTGTTGTTAGTCAATTACGTCATATTCAAGAAACTTCTTCTTCTCCTTTTATTCGTGAAATGGTTGGAATTTTCACGGAAATGGCGGATCAAACATTTTCAGGTGTCTATACGACAGCATCAAAAGATACTCAATGGCTCTCCTTATCAAATTACGCTGATCTCGTCTGCGGTAGTGACTTTCTGTCTTCAGACATTGCAGATGGCAATATGGACGTTTTTCTTAACCTCCCTGCAAGCATTTTAAACAGTTACCCAGGTATTGGACGGGTAATCATCGGAGCATTTTTAAATGCAATGGTTACCGCCGACGGAAACTACAAAAAACGTGTTTTATTTGTTTTGGATGAAGTTGATCTTCTGGGCTACATGAATATTCTGGAAGAAGCACGTGATCGGGGACGTAAATATGGAATATCCCTGATGTTATTTTATCAATCATCTGGTCAATTGGTTAACCACTTTGGGGAATCAGGAGCGCGATCGTGGTTTGAAAGTTGTTCATTTGTAAGTTATGCTGCTATCAAAGATTTACATACAGCAAAAGATATTTCGGAACGATGTGGTCAAATGACTGTCGAAGTGGCTGGTATCAGTAAATCTAGGGGACTGTCTCTCGCGAGAGGATCCCATAACATAAATTATCAACAAAGGGCACTAATTTTACCCCACGAAATTATCCAAGATATGCGTCAAGATGAACAGATAATTCTTATGCAAGGACAATCGCCTTTACGGTGCGGACGATCTGTTTATTTCAGAAGAAAAGAAATGCTAGCATCTGTTGCAAAAAACCGCTTTGCCCCGAAAGCAAAGAAAACCTAAAGTTAAAACAACATAGGAAAAATATATTTCTTTTCTGCTATTTCTGGTATCACATATTTTCTTTTTATGCTTGTGATCTATGTGACAGACAGTAAAGCGAGTGGGCGTTTCAGTCTGATGTTTGTTATCTTACTTCCGCGTCCACGGTGGAGCGTCTGTCAGTGAATTATCAAGTGCAGATTTATTAAAGAGAGTGCCATTGAGTGCCATCCATTGATGAAGGTAGTGAATGAATTGGGGCACGGAGTGCTTTTCAACAAAGGGTGGCTTGTACGGGTGGTCGTTGTCGATTATCCCGGTTTTTTTCGTGTCGCGAAATGTGCAAAAGCGTCGCGAAGCCGCTGGCATTGTTGTGGTGTTTGTGTGCTTGGAACGGTTGCGCTTCATTCAAAATATGGTTTCAGAGGAAACTGCGAGGGGTGGGTGTTCGTGGGAATTTAGCGTTCTCATGAATGAGATTACATTCTAAGGAAAAGGCCATGGCAAAATCAAAAAATAAATCTCAAACATCAAATTTTTCATACCCTAACGGCGTGCTAAAGAACAGGTATAGCATAAAAAGCCCCGAAGCTTTCAATGCAATGTACTCTTATTATGTAAAAAAGGAAATTGGCGATCTATATAAAGCGCCCATGCCGGAACGGTTTGATTCTGAATATCTAAGGCATATCCATAGGCAATTATTCAAGAATGTTTTCGATTGGGCAGGATACACGCGCGACACGGCTGTAAAACTTTCTGATGGTACTCTTGCTGTTATGACATCAATAGACGACAGAGGTTCTGGAGTTCCTTTTGCGGAGGGCAATCAAGAAATCCAACGCAGATTAACAAAACTAGATGTAACAATTTCTCAAAAAAATAATTTGAAAGGCCTATCGCGTGGAGAGTTTATATACGAAGCGACAAAATTATTTTCTGATCTCTACAAAATTCACCCTTTTGTAGCAGGGAATGGACGCACGAGCCAAATATTTTTCGAAAGACTTGCACAAAACGCAGGCCACCAACTCGACTTCTCACTCATAACGGCAGACCGTCTAGATACTGCTTGCAGGGTGGCAGCGAAATACAACGACTTGGTTCCTATGAAGGAAATGTTTGAGGATATTTCTGATCCTAAAAAGGTTCAAATTCTGAAGGAATTTATGGATAAAGCAAAACAGAGAGGCGAAGATGTCCAAAGTAGCCTTGTTTTAACTGCAAAAGAGGGTAGAGACTACCAGGGAACCTACCAAAACGTCAGTGAAAATACTTTCGCTATTGCAAAAAATGGCATCTACGTCGTCTGCTCGAAAGAATGTCTTACACCGGAACAACGAAAAAGTTTACGATCTGGTGATGAATTTTCTTTCACAGTTCCAAATGGAAAAGCCCTTAGTGAAGTTCTTATCCCTGCAGAAAAAGTATCTCCCCTGACCGATAAAGAAATTGCCGAAAAGGTCTCTAGAGACATTATCGTAAAGGCAGCGCAAAGAAAGGTTCAGCGTTTTTCAGAACTTGTCTACGGTAAACCCGGAATATTTGATTCACGAATGAATCTAATCAATGAAATTCCGGATTCAGGTGATCGAATCCCAAATCAGGTTGAAGATAATCCTCGGTCTTTTCACAATCTTGCGGGTTATAAGTTATTTGGTTACAAAACCGATAGACGGTTGGAATGTGAAGAAAATATCGGGAAGCTTAGCGATGCACTAAGGGATTATGCGACTGCTGTGAAACGTGCTAGGGTAGAAATTGTTGATTTTCATCAAGCAGATCAAGCTCGTCGCGGAATCCAGGTGGAAATGCCTGGTAAGATCGTGCAATCTCTTTTTTCTGTGTCGTCAAAAACACGACATGAAACTTTAATGGAATCCCCTTCTTTGCAAAAAGAGCTGCTTAATTTTATTCAAAAAGTCAATAGCCGTCTCTCACCAAGTGAACGTCAAGCAGTAAGCTACGGTGATGATAAAAAGCTCGCAAACAGTATCGGCGTATCGAAAGAGAGAGCGGAGACGATAGGAAAAACAATTCGACAAATTAAACATGAATACGAAAAATGCACACTACAACAACGAGAATGCGTCAGAGTGCACCGCCCAAGAACAATGTCAGTAGCGAGTTGAGAGACTTGAATTTTATATCTTTGTCTTAGACGCTCACCGGGTAGGAGTGAAATAATATCCTACCCAACGGTGGTTGTCTTTGTGCTACGTCTTACAAGTTCCACTTTATGCCGAAATTGGCAAGTTGATGTTGGGAAATCTTGGCATTTACATATCGTTTTTTTCACTCATCTTGAGCAGGCCGTGTATGGAACGTTCAAGATGGAGCTCTCCTTCGTCTTGCCGCGCAATCATACCACGTAGATAACCTCCAGGCGATTGAATGAGCTGGCGACTATATTTTTCTAAGATAATCCCTATAGCTAAAGCAGCTTTTTCTAATCCCATAGTTGTTTTTGCTTGTTCTACAGCATTTGATGAAATTCCGAGCATTTTTGCTAAAAAACCCATAGAACTTACGATATCCTTTATAGAGTTGATATTATTATCAAGGTACATTGAGGTATGCGGCATAGCTTTTTTCCAGATTTCTGACTTAATTTGAGGCAATATATTCTTACTTGAAATGGTTTTTTGTTTACTTCTGCTATTATGACTTTCATAAGCTTTTTTAGACTGTGAAATTTCGTGGTTTTTTTGAATGTATTTTAGCTTATCTGTACATTTTTCTTTTTTCCTGTTTGAGGGATTATCTGTTTGTTGATTACAATTACTAATTGGATAAGGGTTTGTATTATGTATATGCATAACATTTTTATTATTTTTGCATAACATTTTATGAAAAAACAAACGACTTAAAATCCAATTTAAAAGCCGGATAGCCCTTTCTAATTTTGAGAACGACGCCTTAATAGGAGAGCCGATTATGTTCGTAATCTTTTTCACACGCCCCCAGAGTACAGATACAACCGGAATAGGTCCTGCAAGCGCAACGCAGGACTGTAATTGGCGACACAGTCCGCGAAACCGCCTCGCTGCAACATTTTGACGTCTCGTTTCTTCCTTCGTTTCAGAAATAAGTTGCTGCAACTCATGATATCGGGAAATCAAAATGCTCAAATCAATACCGCAAGCAGTTATTACATTGCCTTCAGAACTTACAGGAAACCTTTTATAATTGCCAGAATCCCGCATAACAACGAGCCCTTTATCAAAAAGGCGAGAAAGCAATCTGCTCGTATGAACGTCGCTGCACCCAATTTCCAAACCAATTCGGCGATTGCTTTTGAAAACAACGGGAACACCCCCTTTATCAAATGATCGGGGGGAAACGGTATTCAGTAGAACATGTAACAACTGAGCCTCTGTTGCCTTAATAAGCCCGGTCATGGGCAATTGTCGAACGAGAGAAATAAGTTGTCCTCTACTGACCCCTCCAATATCAGCACGATCTGCTATTTTTATGTATTCAATGTGATGCGCTCCTATACATCTTCCGGACGCTTTCCTAACCATAAACATTCTAACCTCTCTTTCAGAGGCAAAAAAATGATAAAAACACCCCTTCTCTGCAAAATTCCTCTTGCAGAACGGCGCATAATAAATTAAATGGAAGGAAGTTGTTTATTTTATTTAATTTAGTGGTTCACGTAGTTCCATTTAATTTATTAAATAGATGTTTCTTATAAACCCTTCTGTTTTCAGCAGTTGGGTTTTATTTTTTTGCCATTTGTATCCTCTGCTATTTTTTGTGAATCACTCATTCGCAAAACCTGCGCAATTTTAACTATATTGAAAAAGTTTTCCTTTTCAATAGACTAATCGAATTTAATATTCCCTCCGTCTTATTTCTTGTATTTTTGGTCTATAATGTAGCAGTATCTCCATCCCTAAAGTGCTGCACTTGCAGAGTGTATGCAGCGCGAGTTTGGCTCGCAACGTTATAAAACAACAGTGCATTATCCATCAAAACATTGCTAATTACGCATGCCTCGTTACCTTTATTTGACAAGTTTGATCATTAACGAAACCACACATTTTAATCGAAAGCGATCGCCATCAAATTTCACGTCAATCTACAAAGAAAAAGATGAACGAGCCCGATAAAATCTAACAAATAAGCTGACCAGTGTGTAATTCGTCATACTCTCGTTTCATGCCTATCAGATTAGCATCTTCTGCAAAGCTTTTTTAAAATAGACAACTCCGTAAATTACACGCTTCCAATTATTACTTTCCATGATATATGAATTATAGGATGATTGAACCAGAAAGCGGGAGATTGATTTTTTTTACCAAGATGATCATTCCGCTATAAACTCATTAACAGCCGCAGCAATACGAACTCTCCATGCAACACAAATAACAAATTTGGCTTTTAGAAAAAATATTCATGGATCGCAAAACTTCGATAAAGCAGGCCTTGATTTATTATGTAAATACAAAATACATATTAAATATGTAAAAATTACAAAGAAAAATAGTTTTCACAATCGTTTTCTCTACGTAAAAATGTGAGGCAATTGCGCGAGGATATTCTTAGTCATGGCAACCACGGGCACGGAATATCATACTAACTTCAAAGCGC
Organism: Bartonella numerosa; assembly: GCF_037070845.1. NCBI lineage: Bacteria > Pseudomonadati > Pseudomonadota > Alphaproteobacteria > Hyphomicrobiales > Bartonellaceae > Bartonella > Bartonella numerosa. Next base: position 3,196 of record NZ_JAYMZI010000011.1, on the reverse strand, counting down.
ACTTTCAAATCTGCCGTATTGCTTACACATAAAGGCCCCTGCGCTCCGTGATTTGCTACACCGCAATAAAAGCAGAAATTTCAAAAATTGCCTATTCTATTATATCTTGCAAATGACAACCAATATTCAGAGAGAAAAATTTGATGTATTATTCCAAGACCATCCCTCTTCGTGAATGTTAAAACACAATCGCAAAACTTTTAAGTCTTAGCTCGCCATAGCCATTGTTTTTGAATGCTGAGGCTTTTCCACTTGCACGCGAGAACTACACTGTCCCATTTCCTGTCTTGTCCTCTCAGCATTTTCGTAGATCTTTGCAATTTCCTCAGCTTTTCGTACTGATGTACCAAGACTTTTGGCCAGGGCCTTGTAATTTCTTTCACCAACTGCTTCACACTCTTCTGCCGACAAGCGACTATTGACTGATTTTATTAAAGTCATGAGCTCTCTCTGTAGTTTAAGAGAGTTTTCCAAGGCAAGCTTTCTCGCCTTTTCTGGCAACATGAGTACCCCCCGCAACTCCTCGCTTGGCGCGTACACTCTTTGCCTACAACGCTCTTGTTCGGTTTGATGATCCACAATGGTTTTGGTTTTCACTTGCAAAGCAGCATCTGCGCAACGCGTAATTGCCTCACTGAGTCGTTCGACCCCCTCTTCGGCCACCCTGCGGGCAGAATTTTTGAAACAACCCAAAAAAACCCTACCATTAAGTCGACTTATAGACTCGGGATTTTCTGAAATTCCTCGAGCTATTTCTCTTCCTAATTCTGGGTTTTGTTTCAAATTCTCTATCTTTTCCTCCAATGCATGGTGATTACCGTAAACAATCCTTGCCAACCCCCTAATATCACTCATAGCCAATTGAACACGAGGATCTCTTTCAATTTTTGCAACGACTTCATCTCTCGTCAAAGGTATTACATTTTCCTCAGTTATAAAACTTTGTCTAAGAACCCGCTCAGACAAAATTGTAACTCTGACTTCATCACCGAGCCGGAACGATTTTATTTGCTCCGGTAAAAAATTGTCCTTTGGAACAGCAACAAAAATATCACCAACTCGTATTGTTATGCCGTTATCACCAGAACCTAGATAGCTTCCAGCATAGGTGGTGCCCTCTTCTGCAACTAAGACAATGCGCTTTGACGCTCTTGCGATATTGCACTGCCTCATTTGCTCAATGGATTCCCTTAAGAGAACTATTCTTTGCGGCTCAGAAATATCGTTAAAAACACCATTTATTAGCCTAAAATCACTATTTTTTATTGCTTCATCACAGGCTATATCTACGCGTTTTTGTGATGTAAGTGAAAAATCAAGATAATGACCTGCTTTTCCAGCAAGACACTGAAAAAATACGGCAATTGCTTGTTTGTTCCCATCTACAAAAGGATTTGTTTTCCGTGTAAGAATGAACATTCGTACCGCGTTATTGACAAAATCTTTGCGAGAGAGCCCCTGCAAATAATGACTACTTTTTAGAAACTGATCTAAACTCTGTAAATTTTCACTGACTTCTCCACCAGTTGCGAAAAACTTAGAATCCGCGCCCGCTTTCGTGAATACTGGCATGGAGGCTTCACTGCCATCTGAAAATGTAAAAATTTGGTCACGGGTAACACCAGCCCATTCAAAAGAATTTTTATATAAGCGGCTATGAATTTCTTTTAGATATTTGGAATCAGCAGGGCCTAGTACAGGAATATCATGTAAATCGGATAGAGCAACCTTCAAATCACGTGCACATTGCCGACGCAATGCCTTCCGATTTTTTATGGAGTATTTATTCTTTAGTACATCAGTACCGGGATAACAATAATCGGATGTCGATGACAAATTGGTATGGAATGTTCTTTGTTGCTGAATTTTTTTCACGGCCATACTCCCTGCAAAGCAGTACCACCCTTAAGAGTAAAGAGCTTCCCCTAAGAAAAATTTCCCCCCATATATTTTTCTAAAATTTCAAATATCTTCGAACATAAATTATCTCCTTCGACAGCATGGACATCAATGAAATCGCGAAAACGCTGAATGCTTAACAGCCTTTTTAAGACGCGGCAAAATAGCCAATCATAGTTTCCTATATGACACAATTTTTTGCCATAACCCCACTCACCGTTATTTTATCAAAAGCAGATTTTCACAGTGTACTGCATTTAATGTCAATATGGATGAATAAAAACGGGTACAAAAACTGCTTTGGTTATATAAACTAGATAACTCAAATTAGATTCCGCGACCACCTGTCCGTATAGAACAATAAAGTTAACTATAAAAAATTTATAATTGAATGATTAACAACACCGAGAGCAAGATGTCGTCAACAACGACCCCTGCTCACAGATACTAAAATAAAAAGTGTAAATCCCACTTCTAGCTCGCCATGGCCATCGCTTTTGTTTGTGTTTGCTTATTTACCCGAGCGTATAATTTAGCGCAATTTAAATCATGCCTAGCCGATTCAGCTTTTTCGCAAATCATCGAAATCTTTTCCGCTTTCAACACCGAAATACCAAGCTGATCAGCAAGCCCCTTGTAATTGTGCTCTTTAATCGCTTTATGATCCTCAGGTGAGAGACGCCCATTCAATTGTTTTAATAAACCAGTGAGCTCTTTTCGTAAGCTGGGTGAAGTTTCTAAAGCCTCTAGTCGCGCTCTCGATGATGATTCAAGAACTTTTTGTAGCTCGTTGCTTGGCATGCGTACTTCTTGTCCAGTACGTTCTCGTTCATTGTAGTGAGAGTCAATTATCTCTACCCTCGTATTTGCAGCAACCTTACAATACTTACCCAAAACTTCAACCAAGGAAGGAACAGATTGCTCAGCCAATCTACGAGTTTCATTTTTGAACCCAAAGTAACTTTTTCCTGCCAACTGGCCCATAAATTTTGGATTTGTTGCAACATGTTGAACAAATTCTTCACCCAAATCAGGTTTTAGACAAAGCTCTTTCAATTGTTTGTCAAATATGTTGGGATTTCCGTAAACGGCTTGCGCTAGACCCCTGACATTTGCGGAAAGTACTTTCAAGGTAGCATCTTCCGAACTTTTTAAAAGAAGTTCATCATCCGTCAAAGCACCCAAATCTTCTTCCGGAACTAAGCACATTCCAAGATCTTTATCTGAGAGGACATTAATGTTAACGTGATCACCAAATTTGTAACTCTTTACCTCTTCTGGATTTAAATTGTCCTTT
>NZ_JAYMZI010000010.1:0-38320 GCF_037070845.1 Bartonella numerosa | reverse complement strand
TTGTATCTAAAATTAGGAGAACAGATATGGCACATCGCCCTCCCACCATAACCCAGCCAGCCATTGCTCGTGCCCTAAGAGAAGCTAAAAAACAAGGATGCGAACTAATGGAAATCAAGCCTACTGGAGAGTTATTAATTCATATCAATAAAACTATATCACCACCAACAACAAGGAATAATGCTTACAGTATTGAAGACTTTCCACCTCTTGAAAACGAGCAAGAAGAATGTAGTACTCACCCTTCTTGCCCCTCTGTTGACGGCATAGAATTCTAACCATGCCAAAGCGTCGTCCACCATATCTTGTTCGTGAACGTACACGCCATGGTAAAATCATATGGTATGTCCGTATTGGTCATGGACCACGGGTTAGGATTGAAGGAGTTTACGGAACGCAAGAGTTTGTTGACAGCTATATGCTTGCCCTTAAGCATGCGCAAAATGGCACCTCCAAGAAAACAAAACAAACCAGACTTGTAGAGGGCTCTTTCGATTGGTTATTGCATCAGTATTTACAAAGCATGCAATGGCATAATCAATCAGGGTCAACGAAAAAAGTTAAATATAGAATTCTAAACAATATTTCTAAACATATTGGTGATCGCGCTTATAAAAGCATAGAAAAACAACATATTCTTGATGCCGTAGAAAGAAGACGCAATACTCCCGCAGCAGCAAGACACTTTTTGACTTCTTTAAATGGTCTTTTTAATTGGGCGATTGATAATGCTCTTTTAAACAGAAACCCCGCTTTTAATATCAAAGCCCCAAAATCTCTTAACACTGAAGGATTGCGCCCATGGTTAGAAGAAGATGTTGAGAAATATTATCAACATTGGTCTGTCGGTACCCATGAACGCGTCTGGATTGATGTTCTTTTATATACGGGCTTACGCCGTGGTGATGCCGTTCGCATTGGCTGGAAAGACGTTAAAGATAATATTATTCATCTCAAAACAGAAAAGAGCCAATTTAAAACAGATGTTTTTCTTCCTATTTTACCAGAACTTGCAGAAACCCTTAAAATTGGTCCTGTAGGTGATGAAACATTCATTTGTGGTAAAGGTGGAAATAAGCTTGTAAAAGAAAGTTTTGGCAACTTATTTCGTGAAGCGTGTAATCAAGCAGGAATTAAAAAATCAGCCCATGGATTGAGAAAATTGGCAGCAACACGGGCTGCTAATGCTGGTGCTACAGTTTCACAAATGAAAGCACTATTTGGCTGGACTGAAGATAAAATGGCATCTCTTTATACCAAAACAGCCGATAGAAAACATCTAGCAATAAAAGCAATTAAAAAACTTCAAAAAAACTAAAACAATGGATAGAAGCTAAAAACAAAGAAAAGCACCAGAAAAATTATGAATAAAATCAAATTTGTGTTTGATTATCCTCAGAAACTAGAGGAGAAATAGTTGGTTGTGCCTGTTGCATTGTCTGCCATAAATTATAGTTAGTTTGCATATCTAACCAAAATTTTGCTTTACTAAAACCAGCCAACTCTAATTTAATCGCAAGCTCGGTACTCATAGAAGCGTGTCCGTTAATCACTCTTGAGAGAGAAGCTCTTGTCATATGGAGGTGATCAGCTAATTTCTGTATTGATAGCCCCATTTCTTCCAAAAAAGCTACTTTTAGAACTTCACCCGGATGTGCAGGATTATGCATCATTTTTTTATTCCTTTCATCAATGGTAGTCTTGATAATCAACAAGCTCCACATCTGTTCCTATAAAGCGAAAAGTAACACGCCAATTTCCATTCACCCATATAGAATAATATCCTGTAAGTTCACCTTTAAGAGGATGCATTTTAAAGGCAGGTGCTTTCAACATTTCAGGCGTAGTAGCACTTGTTAAAGCCGTTAAGATAACGCGTAATTTCTTTACGTGATCAGCTTGAATAGCTTTTGTAGACCCTGTTGTATAAAATAATTTTAAGCCCTTATGTTTGAAACTCACAATCGCCATTACCGCCCCTTGTCGTATACCGATACTATACGATTAATAAAAATAAGAGTCAAGTTCTATAAGACCAAATTTAGTTTCATATTTATCCAAATATGATTGAAAATAATCTATAAAAAGGTTCGGGATAGACAGAAAAATAAGCTAATAAAATCAATAACCATAAAATTCCCTTACCTTTATATAACTTATTGATTTTATATAAACATGGCATTCCCACCCCCTCCGCCATCATGTTTTCATCCTTAGCTTGCTGCTAAGCACCAAACTTCCTGCGTTGCTCCAGACCAATAAGCTCATCTTTGGTGTTGTTTTAGAGAAAGCTCTGGAAGCTTCGTTCTTTTGTTTAATCTACCCAATGAACGTCCAAACATCAATCTAGAACGAATTTGACAGACAGCTGTTTTGCTTTACAATCTTGATGAAACCCTTGCTTAATCACCCACTTAAGTATGCTGTCGGCTAACCATAAAAGCTAACACCCGAAATACAAGGCGCTGTACAAATTAAACACCTATCCAGTTCACAAACTTGAAAATTACGATGTAGGTCGCCGGAATCAAGTCGTGCAGTCACCTTTTACCTGCACACTGACCGGCTGCTATACTCAATAGCAACTGCTATAAAATGAACTTCACCCGTCCCTTTGTTAGATTCGAATCGTTCCTTCTGCCTGCGCACTTTCTGCAAAAACCTCGCTAAAATTCCACCCCTTACAATTGGCTACTTTGTGCCTTTTTGCACATTATAAGTTACAATTTTTCTCCAACATGAATCTTGAATTCCCCAACTACAACCGCACAAGTATCGTAATCTTTAAGCTTATTACCAACATAAGTAACTGTATACAAACGATATTTTGAATAGCCTCAACCAAATCATGCTCTCGATTAAAAAAATCATCCCAGGTCAGAACAGCGTTTCCAGATCGCTTTAGACGGTACTATGGGATCGAAGATATCCTGACCTGCAATAATTAAGATTAACAATCGCAAATATCCGCAATCGGACTCATCCGCTTGAGCAAAATCAGACCAAATGATTTTGCAAAAATCTTGAAAAGACAGAGAAGATATTGTTTTGAAATTGGTTAGCTGCGCCCTTGGTCCCGGATTTTAGCAAAATCAATGCCAATCAGTTTTTTAATGAATTTTAAAGAGTCTCCAAAGGAACTTCTAAGACCATTCGGGCTGAAAATATTTTTTCCATTGCTTCTAGACAAACATCACGGCCAAATACTTGATTATCCACTAAGTATCAAAATCCCGCAAAATATTGACAATCGTCTGCTCTCATTAATTAGATAAAATTACGGTCCTTAAAATATAAATCGCCGCTTTCCTTGACACTGCCTAGAATCCTCGTATTCTTCATGAAATGCGGTCATACATACCTGAATGAAGTAAAAAACCACTCTTCCTGCGCATTGGCTTAAAAAACACAATACATAGATGACATCATTGCACCAACATAAAAGGAGGCTTTACGCTGCACCCATATCACCTCAACGATAACACAACCGAAACGCAAACGATACGCTAATTCAGACCCAAAACGACAAAAAAGGAAACATTAACTAAAACGATAACAATCCGTTGAATAAATCAAAGTTCATATCGGTTCAAAATTTATTTCAATATCCACGGCACTCCAAGATAATACGCTCCGAGAGCCTTCCTTTTTTGAAACGTAAACTGGCCTACACACAGCAAAAATGACGATAATACCGACTTCTTAACCTATCTTCACCATATAAATTATAATGCAAAGCTAATTTATAAAAACTAAAATTTCGGACGCTACTTTCCTACTTCCATGCTTTCAAGCCAGCCCGCTGCCCTATCAATTTTTTACAATTGCAAAAATAACTACGAAATGAATTGATAACAACGACGCCGATTCATCGCTCAACCCACAGATGCTGCGACAGAAAAATAATAGATACAATAAATAAACGAGAACTTAGAAAATACAATAAAAAAATAGAAAAACCAGTGTCCTAATACAGAATACACTTTTAAATATAAAATTTATTGCTACTTTATCTTAATTTTAGTAGGCTGGCCCGCAGTATTGTATCTTGTGGATATTTTTTACTAATCGCAATATATGCCGTTATGCCAATACAAATTTGCCGATGATATCTAAATTAAAACATCTTGATCGTGATCATTTCCCACATCATTTCAAAATGATGCATAATAGCTCTCCTGTTGAGTGGAAAATAAGTAACAACCCGGTCGCATACCTTGAAGCACTAGACTATATGCAAAAACGTGTAGAAGGTATCTTTATGAAAACTGCGCGTGAACAGGTCTGGCTCCTTGAGCATCCCCCCCTTTATACAGCGGGTACGAGTGCAAACAAAAAGGACCTTTTGTCACCTGATTTATTTCCTGTCTATGATGCTGGTCGTGGTGGAGAATTCACATACCACGGACCGGGACAACGTATCCTTTATGTTATGCTTGATCTTAAACGTAGAAAACAAGACATACGCGCTTTTATCAGTGTATTAGAAGAATGGATCATACAAATGCTTGCAAATTTTGATATCAGAGGCGAACGCCGAGAGAATCGAGTTGGCGTCTGGATAAAACGGCCTGAATATCCATCTACGCAAAATAAATTTTTTCGTGAAGACAAGATTGCCGCCATTGGTATACGGGTACGCAAATGGGTAAGCTTCCACGGAATCTCCATAAATATTAACCCTAATTTAATGCATTATTCAGGCATCGTTCCCTGTGGAATTGCAGGTCATGGTGTAACTAGTTTTGTTGATTTAGGTTTTTCTGTAGCAATGCATGATGTTGATATTGCTTTAAAAAAAATATTCGAAGAGCTTTTTGGTCCAACAATTAATGTTTCCTGAGTGCATTGATTTTTCAATAAAAAACAGGCATAAAGCTCGTTTTAATTAGGATGATGGTCGAACGCCATGAGCAATGATAAAAGGGATCTTTTCAGCATTTTTGATGAACCCCAATCTCAAATAAAGGCAAAAGAAACGGAATTGAAAATCCCAGAAAGTACGGAAATGGTATCTTCAAAAAAAGAGATACAGAAAGATAGCTACAGTGCTCACTCCATCCGAATACTTGAAGGCCTAGAGCCTGTGCGCTTGCGTCCGGGAATGTATATAGGCGGGACGGATAGCAAAGCGCTCCACCATTTGTTTGCGGAAATTATCGACAATGCAATGGATGAAGCCGTAGCCGGTTACGCAGATTTAATTGACGTATCGTTGGACATAAATGGTTACCTAACAGTTACGGATAATGGGCGCGGCATCCCCGTTGAAAATCATCCTCAAATGCCAGAAAAATCTACTCTTGAGGTTATTATGACACAGCTCCATTCAGGTGGAAAGTTTGATGGCAAAGCCTATCAAACTTCCGGAGGATTGCATGGAGTTGGAATTTCTGTCGTCAATGCCCTTTCTGATGATATGGAAGTTGAAGTAGCACGGGAACGAAAGTTGTACCGGCAGCGATTTTCGCGTGGTATACCCCAGTCTGAATTAGAACATCTGGGTGATACTTATAACCGACGTGGAACACGGGTTCGTTTTCATCCTGACAATAAAATTTTTGGAGAAAAAGCCACTTTTGATCCAGAGATAATTTACAAAATGGCGCGTTCTAAGGCCTATCTTTTTGGCGGAGTAAAGATTCGCTGGGATTGCGATCCTGCCTTGCTTTCAGGCACAAAAAACATCCCCCCAAAAGCTGTTTTTTATTTTCCAGATGGGCTTAAAGATTATTTATTGTCATCATTGAAAAATGAATACCGGATAACATCAGAAATTTTTTCTGGAAAAATAAAGCAGCGCAGTGGTCACGGATTAGTGGAATGGGCCGTAGCGTGGCACGACGGAGATCCCTGCGTGCAATCCTATTGCAACACTATCCCTACCAAAGAGGGTGGGACACACGAATTGGGATTTAGACAAGCCCTATTGCGCGGACTAAAATCCTATGCGGAATTAATAGGAAACAAGCGTGCTTCTATCATTACATCTGATGATATTATGACTTCAGCAGCCGCTGTGCTCTCCGTTTTTCTTAAAGAACCTGAATTTGTCGGACAAACTAAAGATAGATTAGCGACAATTGAAGCTCAGCGCATTGTTGAAAGTGCAATACGTGATCCTTTTGACCACTGGTTGACAAATTCTCCGCAAGAAGCAACTAAACTCCTCGATTGGATCATTGAACGGGCTGAAGAACGTGTTAAACGACGCCAAAGCAAAGAAATAAATCGAAAAACTGCTGTGCGTAAGCTGCGTTTACCAGGTAAACTGGCAGACTGTAGCCAAAGCTCCCCTTCCGGAACTGAATTATTTATCGTTGAGGGCGATTCTGCGGGTGGTTCCGCTAAACAAGCACGAAACAGAGCAAATCAAGCGGTCCTGCCTCTTCGTGGTAAGATTTTAAATGTAGCCAGTGCCGCGCGAGAAAAAATGAACTCGAGTCAAACAATCGGCGACCTTATACTTGCTCTCGGATGCGGAACACGCTCTAAATATCGCGAAGAAGATCTCAGATATGAGCGTATCATCATTATGACAGACGCGGATGTTGATGGTGCCCATATCGCTTCATTATTAATGACCTTCTTTTTCCAAGAGATACCTGATCTCATCCATCAAGGCCATTTATACCTCGCCGTTCCCCCTCTTTATAGAATCTCGCAAGGAGGAAAGGTCGTTTATGCACGCGACGACTCTCACAAAGATGAATTGCTAAAGACAGAGTTTACTAAGAGAGCTAAAATCGAAATTGGGCGTTTTAAAGGACTTGGTGAAATGCGCGCTGAACAGCTCAAAGAAACAACCATGAACCCCCAAAAACGCACGCTTCTGCGCATTTCAATTGATTCGATAAAAATGAAAGAAACCAAAGATACAGTAGAAAATTTAATGGGAACGAAGCCAGAAGCGCGATTTCAGTTCATACAAGAAAACTCCTCTTTTGCCTCTAATATAAACATCTAACCTTTAAAGATCATCCCCCTCCAATTGCTGCAGCAGCGTCAATAACTCGCAGCTGTGAGTTAACAGCTCCGTTCCAATAATTCAGGCTAAGATTACCAGCAAAATGGACTAACTCTCCTATATTTTTAGAAAGAAAATGACCAAGCGGTGTTCCCACTGCACGGAAGGCTATTCCTTGTATTTTTTTTCCTTCAATACTAGAAATAACAAGGCGAAGATGCCCCTTCCCAACCTCACACAAACTCACTAACCTATGGGAAGGCAAAACAAAAATGGGAGTGGCATTTCCTGAACCAAACGGACCTGCTTTTTCAACCATATCAAAAAGATCTTTGTTGGCACCAGAAGCAGAAAGACAGCCGTCTATACTAAGGAATTTTTTAGCACGCAACTCAGAAACCATTAGAGAAACTTTTTTTTCTAGCCATTCTCGAAAAACTTCTATTTTCGTTACATCAACCGTGACACCAGCCGCCATACTATGTCCCCCACCATTTTCCAATAAATTTAGCGTAACAGCTTCACGGACAAGTGCACCTAAATCTATTCCGCTGATTGATCTCCCTGATCCTGTACCACTCCCATCTGCTTTCAAAGCAATTGCAAAAACAGGACAAAAAAAACGCTCTTTTAAGCGAGATGCCAGAATACCTACAATACCCGGATGCCATTCCTTATGTGCTATCACAAGAGATGATGGCACTTGTCCACTTAGATAAAGAGAATCCACATAAGCCTCTGCTTGCGTTAACTGCATTTCTTCCATTTTTTGACGTTCTTGATTAAGATGATCCAATTGTTTTGCTATTTTTTCAGATTCTTCTTTATCGTCACAGCTAAGCAAACGCGCCCCCAAAGCCGGATCTCCGATCCGACCTCCAGCATTAATTCTAGGACCTAATAAAAAACCTAAATGAAAACTATTAAGTGGCTCACCTATACGTGCAACCCTTGCTAAAGCCGCTATCCCTGGATTATACATTGAACGAGCAACTTGTAACCCCTTAACCACAAAAGCACGATTAACACCCCGCAAAGGAACGACATCACATATTGTAGCTAATGCAACAAGATCAAGCATAGTCAAAAGATCGGGAAGTTTTCCTTCGTATTTTGTTCTTCGCAATAAGTGATTAACCCATGCCAACGTGACAAACACAACGCCAGCAGCACATAAATGCCCTTGTTCAGAAAAATCATCCGGACGATTAGGATTAACAAGGGCGATAGCTTCTCTATGAACTTCCGTCATTTGATGATGATCTAAAACCACAACATCAGCACCCGCAAGCCTTACCGCTTTCACTGCATCTGGGCTGTTCGCACCACAATCAACCGTGATAATTAAACGAGCTCCCTCTTGTACAAGCATTTTCATCGCCTGTTCATTCGGTCCGTATCCTTCGATAATGCGGTCAGGGATGTAAATTTTTACCTCTATATTAAAATGGCGTAAAAAACGCGCAATAATCGCCGAAGAACAGGCACCATCAACATCATAATCACCAAAAACAGCAACTCTTTCTTTATTGATAATGGCACTAACTATGCGCTCTGCTGCACATTGCATATCCAAGATTTTTTTTGGATCGGGCATTAAAGAACGCAGCGTTGGATTTGTAAACGCAACAGCTTCTGATTCATCCACATCTCTCGCCGAAAGAACCCGCGCCAGCTGATCTGGAAAACCAAATTTCTGCGAAATTGCACAAGCATTGCTCGTCTTTTCAAGGTCGAGAGCATCAACCCACGCCTGACCGCAAGCAGAAGATTCAACACCAAGAAAATAAGGGGATCGCCGCATGACCGCCCATTCTATAATGAAAAGTGATAAAATACAATTAATAATTAAAGATAAAGAACTCTACGAAAATATTCATCATTATTTAAGAAGCAAACAAATAGCAACGAACATAAAGTATTATAATACCACATCCATAACACACTGTTTATCCAGTTTTTATTTCCTCTTGACGCAAATTAAAAGAAATTATATCAAACAGAAGAATGTGCGTTAAATATTCCGCCTTGTTGCGGTTTTTGACGCGAAGAAACAGAAAGCGCCCTCATACAAAAGGGTTTTAGTGAAGGATACTTCTATGGCAACTTTTTCACAAAAGCCAACTGAAGTGGTAAAAAAGTGGGTTATTATTGACGCAGAAAACCTTGTTTTGGGTCGTCTTGCCACATTCGTTGCAAATCGCTTGCGTGGCAAACATAAAGCCACGTTTACGCCACATGTTGATGATGGCGACAATGTTATTGTAATCAATGCAGACAAAATAGCTCTTACAGGCAAAAAATATACAGATAAGAAATACTATTGGCATACTGGCTACATTGGTGGAATTAAAGAGCGTACAGCTCGTCAAATTCTTGAAGGGCGTTTCCCTGAGCGGGTTATCGAAAAAGCTGTAGAACGAATGATTCCTCGTGGACCGCTCGGTCGCCGCCAATTAAAGAATCTACGCGTTTATGCTGGGGACCAACACCCGCATGTGGCACAACAGCCCGAGTCTCTTGACGTTGGTGTTCTGAACCGCAAAAACAAAAGGATTGCTTAATTATGGTCGAAATTAATTCTCTTTCTGAACTCAGCGCAGTAGCAAACACAAATGTTGCAGAAGTTAATGAGATCACTCCCGTGCGCGTGCAAAAGCTTGATTCGCAGGGACGCGCTTATGCAACAGGAAAGCGTAAAAACGCTGTCGCCCGTGTGTGGATTAAACCAGGTTCGGGAAAAATTACCGTAAATGATAAAAATTTTGACAAATATTTTGCTCGTTCTGTTCTTCGAATGATACTTCGTCAGCCGATAGTGGCGACCCAAAGAGAGACACAATTTGACATTGTTGCAACTGTTGCAGGAGGTGGTCTCTCAGGACAAGCGGGAGCAGTACGCCATGGTATCTCAAAAGCTCTGACCTACTTTGAACCGGAACTTCACAAAATTTTGAAAAAAGGCGGATTCCTAACACGTGATAGTCGTGTTGTTGAACGTAAAAAATACGGTAAAGCAAAAGCGCGCCGTTCTTTCCAATTCTCAAAACGCTGATTTCAATTTCCAAACAAACGAACGAGACTCCGCCCCTTGCGGAGTTTTTTTGGCGCCTTTGTGATTACTGAAAACGAAAACACACTTCTAATACTCTGCTCATTATTTTGAGAGAGAACGCGATATTTCAGTCCAAAAAGCGCTTTATCATCTTAATGAAATGAGGGACAGAGATGGGCTTTGACATATACTCTTCACACCCGCTTGCACGAATTTTTTCCTCATCCCCTTTCATAGCAAAAGCTGTTACAGCGACGATAGGAATCAATTTTAGTTCTTCATCTTCTTTTAGTTGCTTAATAACATCAATACCCGATACTTCAGGTAGCTGAATATCCATAAGAATGAGAGAGGGCATAGATGAACGAGCGAGATCCAACGCCAGGAGACCGTTACGCGTCTCAACAGTTTCATAGCCACTCGCTTCTACAAGATCACGGAATAATTTCATATTAAGCTCATTATCTTCCACGATCATGACTTTTTTCATCATCAAAACAACCCTATGCTCTTCTTACACAAGCCCAAATGCACCACATCTTCGCAAATAAAATAGTAAAAAAATTGCAAATTACTAAGAATAAACAACCTAAGGTAGAATTTTTCACACTGGAGTTGTTGTGATATGGTTTCTCGAAGTTAAACACAAAATATCCGCTAAAGGTACGATTATAACATATTTTTTATGTTTTAGCACTAAATTTGTATGTTTTTGAATAACGCTTTGTATTCTATACAAAAATGTGCAAAATAAAACAACCATAATGGTTGATTTCTGCTGCAAAAAATCAACTTGCTTAATTGTGTTATTTTCAGTTTCACTATAAATGAGTTGTTATAGTCAAGAAGATGTTTTTTATTTTTAATATTTGATTATATAAAGATTTATATTATTTTATTAAAAATAAAAATCACAAAAGTAGTAATTAAAGTATAAAATAAATCATATTTTAAAATATAATTATATTAATTAGTTTTATGCTCTTTATAATATGAAAGACTACTATACAAATAAGATTACATTATATCTATGTTACACAATAAAAAACTAAGCAATTATTTACCTAACTAAAAATTCTAAAGATAAAAACCTCTATGTCTAAGAAGCTATGATTTTCTTATTTTCATTATATAATAATTGAACAAAATCATAACCAACTTATCCAACTTGCTTTGCATCTTTTTGTTAGCTAAACAAAAATAGCACTCGTGTACACTTTACCTTACCCTAGCTCTCCGTCAACCTTGCAACAGCAACGTCCTTAACTACACAATTCCGAAAATTTGTGACTATTTCACTGACCAATATTGCTATTATCGAATAGATCATAATGCGTACAGTGCAATTATACTACACAGCAGCTTCTTAAACCATAAGAGGTAAAAAACAAAAAATGAGCAAATACACCCAAAGACAATTATCCACCTTTTTTACTGCTCATCGTTTTTACGTTATTCCGAGCATTCTTTTTCAAAAAGATGAGGGTTTTCATCAATGAGATCCCTTTGCGTCTTCCGCAACTGCCTAATAATTTCATCAATTTTTGAAGGAGAAGATAGATATTCCCGATCATTGAATAAATGCGAACTTCCTGTACCTTTGAGAAAACATTGCATCTGGGATTGTAGCATCCTAATTTCTTGAAAAAAAAGGCGGCCAGTTTCCTTAAAGTCATTATTGAGAGAAAAAAGCTGATCGGAAATCGATACCAAAACCTCCTTTAAGAACAGCTCATTTTCTCGGCATCTATGATATTCTAAAATAAGAGCACGGCTTATTTCATCTAGCTGTCTTTTAGCAGAATCAATCTTCCGCAATGAATCTGCCTCCCCTCTCACATTACCTTTTCTAGCTTTCAAAAGAAGAGCATGAATATCTAATAATTTCATCGCAGAATGGGACAAATAACCCACTAACAATGCAGACGCATTAGTATAACGTTTTTGCGCAATCATCATACACCTTGATAGGTTTCCTAAATTCATCCCGCTACTTCTTCAATATTATAAAACTATTCTAAAGAAAGTGCTAAAATGCTGCCTTAAATATGTTCATATTAAGAATTAACCTTCCTTCTTCGCACTTAATTTCTCGCTAACGGATAAAAAAGGCGCAAGGGTGCATAAAATATGATATGTGTCGTTTTCTCTAAAACGGTACTGCTATCGGCGAGCAACGCTTGACTTGGTGTCATCTCAGTACCCTGCATAATCGCTGAAGCCAAGGAGCCATCTCGAGAAAGTGCCATCAACGTCGGAGAAGATGCAAATACATTATGCGTACCGCCATCAACATTAGAGAGATCAAAAACAGCTATCCCATTTTTACGCAGCATATCAATATCTGAACCATCTCCGACACGAGGATGCCCACCTGTCAAACGCCCCGAAACAGCGAGAGCTTTGTCTGCGCGTGACACCAAAATAGCTGTCGGCTTAGGCAGTTTTTTTATATCATTCAATTGACGCTCAAACACATCAACATCAATATCCGGAGCAGCCATTAAAAGACTTGTTATACGACGGATTGGTTTATACCTCCCCTGCAGCGCCAAAGTCCTAAACGCCTCCATCGTAACAAAATTTCCCATAGAATGAGCAATAACCGAAATTTGCTCAGCATTGGTTTCGCTGATAAGCACCAAAAGCTCTATCAATCCATCCCGCGCAAAATTGGCACTATCGCGATCGTAAATATAAAGAGGAACCGATCCAGCAGAAGGCCACGAATAATGCACAGTAACAACATCCAGAGAATAATCATAAGTAAACTGAGCCGCACGGAACGTACCATCAGCAAAATTGTTATTATAACCATGAATAAAAAGGAAAATCTCCCTTTTTCCTTTTTGCTTTGCCGCCAGAACGGCATTTAACTCTTTCTTGAACTGTTCTTTATTATCATACTTTTTCAGCGCTACTGCAGCAAAATACTTATCATGAGTAGGCTTATACGAATTCGTTTCAACAAATCCTCTCCTATGTTGCTGAGGAATCCCCACGTCAACCCGATTATAGTGCACTTCGTTTGATCGCCTTGCGCCATAAGGTTGAGAATAATCGTCCTGCATCATACGACTCGTTGCAACATATACCGGAACAATGGACTTCGGAGGAACCGGCTCGCCCTCAACCTCTCTTTGTACAGCAATCATAGACGGAGTCGCATGCACTCCACGCCAAAGCACAGCGCGCGGCACTCCGCACGCTTCAAGCGCCACAACGCAAACAGATAGTATCAAGAACCTAAAAAACACCGCACCTTCCACACCAACAATCGCTAAATCCAACAGATGACGAGCAGAACCGCACCCCTAGGTTCACAAAAACAAAACCTTCAAAAACCTGAGACGAAATTCTCCAAACACACCAACAAACAACGATTCCGAAGGAAATAACCTCCAGAACGCACGTTGCACCCTCATTTCTCTGATAAAAACTGCGAAAATGGTGCGGTCGAGAAGACTCGAACTCCCACGGGTCGCCCCACAGCGACCTCAACGCTGCGCGTCTACCAATTCCGCCACGACCGCACACGGCTAAGCTAAACACCGCGCAGTTCTAGCATATCACAAAGCACTGTACAAGATCATTTTTTTTCCTTCTTATTATTTATTCACCGAGAAATTATAAACACAAAATCACAAAGCTATGAAAACGCGAAATCCACTATAATTTATTGACTGTCATCATAAAATTATCCTGCACTGCTTGGTTTTTTTCGTAATACCCACGAAAACTCGTTGTAACCGTTTTAGCCCCCTGCTTTTGTATTCCTCTCATCACCATGCACATATGCTCAGCTTCAACCGAAACTGCAACGCCACGAGGGCTTAAATACTTTTCCAAAGCATCGGCTATTTGAGCCGTCATGGCCTCTTGCGTCTGTAAACGACGGGAAAAAACATCCACGATACGTGCAATTTTTGAAAGACCGACAACCCTTGTCTCAGGAAGGTAAGCAATATGGGCCCTTCCAACAATCGGAATCATATGATGTTCACAGTGAGAATAAAAAGCAATGTCTTTCAATATTATCGCTTCTTTGTATCCTGAGACTTCCTCAAAGACCGTACTCAAAATTTCTTCAACCGACTCACTATAACCAGCGAAAAGCTCGCGATACGCCCTAGCCACACGCTTTGGAGTTTCCACGAGCCCCTCTCGTCCTGGATCTTCCCCTATCCACGACAGCAATGTGCAAACCGCCGCTTCAACTTCTTCAAAACTAGGACTCTCTCCCCCACGTGAAGGTAGGCCTTCTGTACCTCCTTTAATATCATACATCTAAAAACTCCAAGCCTTCAGTATACAAAGTGTTTGCCACGCACCCATTTAACCCTGTATAATCTCTATATAATCTAATTAAAAGCTCAAACAATTACAGCTCCCAAGATTTTAGGCAATAGCACAATGATTGGTGACATCTATAGTGACAAAATACTCGGATATGCCGCTCGTATAGACAAAATTGGGCGTCTCAATAATCCAGATGCAACATCAACAAAACACGCACGCCTTTGCGGATCGATAGTGACAGTAGACTTAAAAATAAAAAATGATATCGTGACAGACTTTGCTCATGAAGTCCGTGCATGTGCATTAGGTCAAGCTTCAGCTTCGCTTTTGGCAAATCATATCATTGGAGAAAAAACGCAGAATCTTAAAGTGCTACGTGAAACTATTTACAATATGCTGACAAAGAACGGACATCCTCCAACAGCCCCATTTGAAAAATTTTCCTGCTTGCAACCCATTAAAGATCACAAAGCACGCCACGCATCAATCATGCTATCATTTGATGCAGTCGTAGATTGTATTAAACAGATTGAAGAAAAAACAAATGCGCAAACAGAACTTTCGAAAAAACAAAAAACAAACTAGAAATTACGAAGGACCTTGGCGTAAAACCCCCGGGCGACTACTTGGTATTTCATTAATACGTCTTTATCAAATAACGCTCTCCAGTCTCATAGGCAACCAATGTCGTCATGCGCCAACTTGCTCAGAATACGCCTACGAAGCCATTGCACGACACGGACTGTGGGCTGGCGCTTGGATGGGAATTTTTCGCATTATACGATGCGGTCCATTTGGAACTCACGGGTTCGACCCTGTGCCTACCTCCCTTAAAAAATTTTACCGTTTTTACGCACCTTGGCGCTATTGGAAAATTTCCGCCAAAAATGACAAATAACCCTTTCCTTCCTTTAAGCAAATTGGTAGAAAAACTACCTATTTAGCCTAGAATTAATTGGCATTAATTTGTTTGCGAAACTATCCGCAATCATTCTCGGAATCTGGACAAGAGGTTTTTTTTATGTCTCGCTCTGTTTCTCTTTCTTTTCCCGACGGTTCAAAACGTGACTACCCCGCCACGATGACCGGTTTAGAATTGGCTGCATCCATTTCTAAATCGCTTGCTAAAAAGGCAGTTTTTTACAACCTTAATGGAGCACCCAGAGACCTATCAGATCCATTGGAAGAATCTGGACAAGTAGAAATCATCACCCGCGAAGACCCACGCGCTCTCGAGGTGATACGTCATGATTGCGCACACGTTTTAGCCGAAGCAGTACAAGAGCTTTTTCCCGAAACACAAGTGACAATCGGCCCTGTTATTGAAAACGGCTTCTATTATGATTTTGCGCGTCACCAACCCTTCACATTGGATGATCTCGCCGTCATTGAAAGAAAAATGCGCGAAATTATTAAACGTAATGAGTCTTTTAGAAAAGAAATTTGGTCTCGTGAAAAAGCTAAAAAAGTTTTTTTGGAAAAGAATGAACTTTATAAAGTTGAGCTCATCGACGGCATCCCTGAAGATCAAAATCTAAAAATCTATTATCAAGGTGACTGGTTTGACCTTTGCCGTGGTCCACATATGCAATCTACGGGGCAAATCGGACATGCCTTCAAACTAATGAAAGTCGCCGGAGCCTATTGGCGTGGAGATGCTAATAGGCCGATGCTAACAAGAATTTATGGCACAGCATTTGCTAATGAAGACGACCTAAAAGCTTATTTGCACATGTTAGAGGAAGCTGAAAAACGCGATCACCGCCGTCTAGGACGTGAGATGGACTTATTTCATTTTCAAGAAGAAGGACCAGGAATGATTTTTTGGCACAAGAAAGGCTGGAAAATGTTCCAAAATTTAATCAGCTATATGCGCAGGCGCCTCGACGACCATCAATACGCTGAGGTTAATGCACCACAAGTACTCGACAAATCACTTTGGGAATTATCTGGCCATTGGGAATGGTATAAGGAGAATATGTTTAAAGCCATTCCAGCAGATGATGATTGGAACGATAAATCTGTTTATGCTATTAAACCGATGAATTGTCCCGGTCATGTGCAAATTTTTAAGCATGGTCTAAAATCTTACCGCGATCTTCCTATTAGACTTGCCGAATTTGGTCTTGTTCATCGCTATGAACCTTCAGGATCATTACACGGTCTCATGCGCGTGCGCAGCTTCACGCAAGATGATGCACATATTTTTTGCACGGATGAGCAATTAGCTGATGAATGCCTTAAAATTAATGATTTGATCTTATCAACTTATGCCGATTTCGGTTTTAACGAAATTAGCCTCAAACTTTCAACACGCCCAGAAAAACGCGTTGGGTCTGACGCACTGTGGGATCATGCAGAGTGTATTATGATGTCTGTTCTCAAAACCATCGAGGGAAAATTTTCGGGGAAAATTAAAACGAGCATCCTGCCAGGAGAAGGTGCATTTTATGGACCGAAGTTCGAATATACACTTAAAGACGCCATCGGTCGAGAATGGCAATGTGGAACAACACAAGTAGATTTTAATCTTCCCGAGCGCTTTAGTGCATTCTATATCGATAAAAATTCGGAAAAACGCCAACCTGTCATGATTCATCGCGCTATTTTTGGATCAATGGAACGTTTCCTCGGTATATTAATCGAAAATTTTGCTGGACATATGCCCCTTTGGATCGCGCCTGAGCAAGTTGTTGTCGCAGCAATTACATCAGAAGCAAATGAACACGCGCAAAAAATAACAGCCAAGCTCAGGGCAGCTGGACTTTCAGCAACCTCAGATATCCGTAATGAAAAAATTAACTACAAAATACGCGAACACTCTCTGCAAAAAATCCCTGTAATTTTAATATGTGGCAAACGCGAATCCGAGACAAACAGCGCGAACGTGCGCCGCTTAGGAAGCACAGACCAAATTTCTCTACCTGTCGAGGAAGTGATCGAAATACTTTCAAAAGAAGCAACACCCCCAGACTTGAAACGCCTAATCGATAGCTAAAGAACGTGTATAACAGACTAAGAATTAATGAGAAAGTAGCGTTCTCCATCCTTCCTCTACATCACACTTCCCGTACGATGGTCAATTCGTTATCATAAATGAAAAATACTAAAAAATTCACCAACGTCACCGCACTCTGTCGAGCACGCGTTTACATTCAATTAATTCAAATAACGTCTCCTGTAACAATTCTTTATCGGTCTTTTCTTTACGAGAATCAACAGCGCCAACAGAAGATTCCCCCTCACTCTTTATAAAACCCAAAAGTCCGAAGGGAGATTTTTTAGACTTATTATAGTCAGTTTCAGACGTCTGTCCCGCGTGTTTTTTATCTATCACAACATTCATCGCATCAAGGTCGCCATTACCAAACGCAACAACAAATGCGATCCCATTTTCTTTTAAAAGACGCTGCGCACCTTTTATAGTATAACCTTGATCATAAAGCAGCTTCTTAATACCATTGAGCAAACCAATGTCAGCTGGGCGATAATAACGCCTCCCACCGCCGCGCTTCATTGGCTTTATTTGCGTAAAACGCGTTTCCCAGAATCTTAAAACATGCTGCGGAAGCCCCAACAACTCAGCCACTTCACTAATTGTGCGAAAAGCATCAGAGCTCTTTTCCATTTTTTACTACCCCATTAATTACGCAAACAGCCCAACGACTATTGATCAATTTTTGTTTTTTGATGACACAGGATGAAAATAAACCTCCACCCGACCGCAAAAGAACCGAAAAGTTCCGTATACAAAACAGAACCTAAACACCTACTTCATACAGCTTTCTTAGATGAATACTGTACGCCGCCCATCATCTTTATTCATGCGATATTTTTTGCTGCCTAGCGCGATGTGAATCTAAAATTCTTTGTTTAAGTACGTTCGCAGCTTTAAATGTCACAACCCTCCGCGGTGGAATAGGCGCTTCAACGCCGGTCTTTGGGTTTCGCCCAATACGTTTATTTTTACTACGAACCTGAAAAGTTGCAAAAGAGGATAACTTCACAGCTTCACCCTTTATGAGTGAATTGCAAATTTCATCCAAAACCAACTCTACCAAAGCTGCAGATTCACTATGCGACAAGCCTACCCTTCCACAAACCACGCTCGCTAAATCTGCACGCGTTACCGTTTTACTTGTCATTATAACCACCCATCCAAAATTAAAAATTACAAAGGACTTATACGTTTTATTTAAACATGGTCAAGCGACTATAATCTACCAACGAATGAGCACTGCTCCCCATGTAAACCCGCCTCCCATGGACTCCAACATAACAAGATCTCCTTTTTTTATTCTTCCATCATAAACAGCCTCCGTTAGAGCTAGTGGTACCGATGCTGCAGACGTATTGCCATGCTTATCGACAGTGATCACAACCTTTTCAGCGGAAATTCCGAGTTTTCTTGCCGATGCTTCAATAATGCGCCTATTCGCCTGATGGGGAACAAACCAGTCCAATCGCGAAGAATCTACACCAGCAGCCGCAAAACAATCATCGACTACACCGGTGATCATGCCAACTGCATATTTGAAAACCTCTCGCCCTTCCATGCGTAAATGACCCGCTGTCTGCGTCGTTGAAGGACCACCGTCAACGTACAATTTATCCACGTATGCACCATCAGAACGCAATTTAGCAGATAATATGCCACGATCAAAGGCAAAACCACTATCTATTTTTTGAGCTTCCAAAACAGCAGCACCCGCGCCATCACCGAATAAAACACACGTCGTGCGATCTTTCCAATCTAAAATTCGAGAAAATGTTTCAGACCCGATGACCAAAATCCTTTTGGCTGCCCCGCAGCGTAAATAAGCATCTCCCGTCGTTAAAGCAAAAACAAAACCAGAGCAAACCGCTTGAAGATCGAAAGCAAATCCATGTTTCATTCCTAAAGCATGCTGAATTTCAACGGCAGAAGCAGGAAAAGTACGATTTGGCGTTGAGGTTGCCAAAATAATACAATCAATATCTTCTATCGCCAAACCGGCATTTATGAGCGCAGTTTGCGCAGCTTCTACTCCCAGAGAAACTGTCGTCTCATTTTCATCAGCAATATAACGCTGACGTATCCCTGTACGTTGCACGATCCATGAATCCGATGTATCAACAAATTCCGCAATCTCATCATTCGACAAGCTCTTTTTCGGCAAGGCACTCCCCACGCCACGTACAACCGATCGAATCATAAGACTCCAGCCTTCTTTTGAATTTTTCCACCTGCATTACAAATGCTATTCATAAGCCATCCTCATTGATTTTTATTTCAGTATCTTCATCAAAAAATATTTCTTTATTTTCATGAAATCGCCGTAAATCAGCGGTTATCTTTTCCAAGAGTCCGTTGTTGACCATTTCATAGCCGACGCGTATTGCAGAAGCGAATCCGTGCGCCGTAGTGCTTCCGTGACTCTTTATGACAACACCGTTTAAACCTAAAAGTACCCCGCCATTAACTCTGTCGGGGTCCATTTTATGCTTCAACGTCCGGAAAGCACTCCGCGATAAAAAGTAGCCAAAGCATGAAAAAAGGGAACTGCGCATAGCAGTGTTTAAGATCTCCCCCATCTGCCTCGCGGTCCCTTCTGCCGTTTTTAGGGCAATATTACCAGAAAAGCCTTCTGTCACAACAACATCCACCGTCCCTTTTCCAATGTCATTGCCTTCAACAAATCCTTTATATTCTAAGCCTTCCAATTGAACTTTGCGTAATACCATTCCCGCCTTTTTAATCGCATAAAGGCCTTTAACTTCTTCAACACCCACATTCAAAAGTCCAACACTTGGTTTTTCAACATCATACAAGGCACGAAACATCCCTGCTCCCATAACAGCTAAATCAACAAGCTGACCCGCAGATGCGCCAATCGTTGCACCAATATCTAAAACAATGCTCTCGCTTCGCAGTGTCGGCCAAATACCCGCAATTCCAGGACGCTCAGCCTCGGCCATCATTTTCAAACAAAAATAAGACATTGCCATGAGAGCCCCGGTGTTACCCGCAGAAACACAAGCATCAGCTGCACCATTTTTTACAGCTTCAATCGCATGCCACATTGACGATTTACCGCGCCCAATGCGAAGCGCTTGACTTGGCTTCTCATCCATACGCGTATAACTTTCTGTAGGGAAGAAACAAGATGCAGAAGCCAAATGAGGATATTTTTCCAAAACCGGTTTAACAGCCTCCTCTAACCCATAAAACAGGAAATAGACATTCGGTAAATACTTTTGTACAATCGACGCCCCTGCAATGGTTACCTCTGGACCATGATCACCACCCATTGCATCCACGGAAATTCTAATCACTCTCGCATATCCCACATTTCAATTTACATCTCTAAGCTCATATTGCGATTCCTTAACAAATAACCCCTAAAGTAGACACCAAATAAAGAAATTCACAAAAAATACCGTTTTCACGCCAATACACAATAAACACCTTCTCTAATTTGTTTACAATGACCCCAAGTTTTTCAAAATAGAAAACGGTGATATTTCTTGTTCGCTTCCGTCTAATTTTTCAGTCACAGTCATGCTGGCGCCTTCTTTGCGCGGGTAGTGATCAATTGACAATTCAAAAAATTCCTCCATAATCGCACCTATATCGATTTTATCACCATGAAAAATTTCTGGCACATCTGACCCATCCACATCCAAAAACAACTCGCCCGTATCTTCCAATACTTTTGGTTTGACCAACTTTGAGTCCTCAGGAACAAAAACAACTTCAAGACTCTCATCAATAATATTTTCTAGCGATTCTAATGTAATGATACACGATTGTACTATACATGCTCGCAATGAACCTTTTACACGAACCCCGCGCTGTTTCGATGGAAAAATATAAAATTCCCCTTCACAAGACTTTACTTCTACCAAATCATGATTCTTTGCTAAATGCTCACGTTCCTGTTGGTTTGCACAAATACAAACCTTTATACCTTTAGCAGGTAATGAACGTACTGATATTGGATAAGCCAAAGCAAATGCCATTTGAGAAACATTTTTGGCCTTCATCGGCAACTCCCGAAATAAAAAATATAATACGCCGCATTTTATACTTAAGCAGACTATATTTCGCCCACTTTTTCCTTTTCTAAATAAACTCTGTATGGCATAATTCGCTCCATGACAAGAAAGATCAGTGTAAGCTATGGAAGATTAAGCTAAAATAAAAAACTTTAGGTTGCCTTCTCATCGTACATCTAAATTCTAAAGGGAGATATCATTGTTTCAGGTACCTTACTTAGCACCCATGTTCAGGTGTAAATTGTCAACTTTGCTACTAGTGACAAGCATGGCAGCAATTTCAGGTTGTGGTATAATTAACTCTTCAGGTTCGAGCCAGATATATCGAGAAGGTTATATTCTCGACAACAACGCCCTCGATTTTATCCCTGTTGGATCGAGTCAAGAGCAAGTCATTTTAACTTTAGGAACCCCGTCCTTAAAAACGAAGTACGATAACGATGTTTTTTATTATATATCACAAACCCGGTACCGCGGAATGAAATTTATGAAAGCAAGGATCATTGACCGGAAAGTTTTGGCTATTTATTTTGACCAGAATAAGCAGGTCTCCAAGATAGCCAACTACGGTCTGCAAGATGGTCAAGTTTTTGATTTCATCACACAGACCACATCAACTGCGACAAGAGATCAGTCTTTCCTGAAGAAGATCATTGAGGGTACCATAGATTCACCACTTCGGTAGAGTAACTGAATTAACCTCACCTACAATTCCAGTAAGGTTGGATTGGGTTGTTGTTTTTGTGTGCGTGTCTCTTTCGCTATACTATCAAGAACTGCGTTGACGAGCTTTGGTTCGTCGCTTTCAAAGAACGCTTTCGCTATATCGACATATTCACTCACAACAACGGCAACAGGAACGTCTCGGCGGTTGATTAACTCCCATAAACCTGCGCGCAGTATTGCGCGTAATATAGAATCGATACGCGAAAGTGACCACTCAGCAGAAAGTCGTCGATGGAGCATGGGATCAAGCTGTTTTTGGTCTTGCACGACACCGGCTATAATAGCAAAAAACCACTGAAAATCAGCATCAAGATATTGATATCCATCTATATCTTTTCCCAAACGATGAGCTTCATACTCAGCTGCCGTTTCCAAAACACCGGTACCGACTATATCCATTTGATAAAGCGCCTGCACCGCAGCAAGCCGCGCTGCACCGCGTTTATTAGCTGTACGCGGAGAACATCTGTCCTTTAGGTCAGCCATGCTCAATGATTATCTCCAAATCTCTTTTTCAGAGCAACCATACATAAAGCAGCTTCAGCAGCAAAACCGCCCTTATTTTTTTCATCCTGTTTCGCGCGTGCCCATGCTTGTTTTTCGTTTTCAACAGTCAAAATGCCATTCCCTATCGCTAAATTTTGATGAACAGTCAAATCCATCACTGCCCGACAAGAATTATCAGCAACAATTTCAAAATGATACGTTTCACCTCTGATAATACAACCAAGTGCTACATAACCATCATAAGACAATTTATCCCCTTTTTCAGCCATAGCTATTGCACCCGGTATTTCTAATGCTCCATGAACTGTCACAATATCGTAGCTAACCTCAGCTTTTTGCAGAACACCTACTGCACCTGCAAGAAGTGCATCGGAAATTTCATTGTAAAAACGCGCTTCAACAATTAATATATGTGGCTTTTTATGCATTTTTTCCATCATGACGAGAGTTAATCAAAAAAAACTGGACCAATGAACTAAACGTACCCAAAATACAAGGACATGATAAAATTTTAGCTTATTCACCTTCTATTTGAAAGCCAGAAAGTTTTGCGACGTAACGGGCAAGCTGATCAATTTCTAAATTAACTTGATCGCCAATATTAGCCTGTCCCCAAGTTGTCATTTCAAGTGTATGGCGAATAATCAGAACATCAAAAATATTATCCTCGACACAATTAACAGTCAGCGATACTCCATTGAGCGCGATAGAGCCTTTTCTCGTAATAAAAGGCAGCAATCGCGTTGGAGCTTGCATGTAAAAACGAACAGCATCACCTTCATTACTTTTATCAACAATTTTAGCTAAGCCATCAATATGACCAGAAACTAAATGCCCTCCCACTTCATCACCGAACCTCAAAGAGCGTTCCAAATTAACAAAAGTTCCCTTCATCCATTGTGCAAGATTAGTGAGACGTAATGTTTCCTCCCATGCTTCCACAGAAAACCAATTTCTAGCCGTTTTTTCTGATCCCAGCTCAACAATTGTCAAACAAACCCCCGAACACGCAATCGATGCACCAACTCTCAAACTATCCGCATTATAGCATGTAGAAATATTTAAGCGTACTCCTTTATTCAAAGGTTTAGCAGCTTCAATACGACCAATATCCGTTACAATTCCTGTAAACATAACGTTTTGCGCCTCCATTTACAAAAACGGTCATTTCCAAACATTTTTGTCTCAACTTTACAAAATTCTGAAAGATACTTTTCAAAACGAGGAGCCTCAATACGATCTTCACCTAAAACAACAGGAGTATGAAAACATATCAAATGATCTACACAACCAGCATTTAAAAATTTTTCTCCTGTTTTCGCCCCTCCCTCAAGTAAAACGCTGCTGATTCCACATTTATAAAGCAATTGTAAAATAGCAAGAGGCTGCATACAACCATCGCTCACTTCCACCGAACGCACAGAAACACCGTGCTGTTCTAGTGCCATTATCTTATTTTTTTTTGAAAAATCTGCATCACAAATAATCCACGTTGGAATTTTTGCTGCTGTTTTGACAACCTCCATATCAAGCGGAATACGTAAATCTGTGTCTAAAACGACGCGTATAGGTGAACGCATCCCTAATCCTAATAAACGGCAATCTAGTCTCGGATTATCCGCCAATATAGTGTCAATGCCAACAACGATAGCGTTATTCTGCGCTCGTAAAATATGAGTGTGCGCATGTGAAGCTGTTCCGCTAATTTTTACTCCACCTTGCCCTTTTTTACCCACACCGTTATCCGCAGAAATTGCTATTTTAAAAGTAACCGCACATCGCCGCAATTTCTTAACACACAGATGATCACACAACGCCTCAAAAGCTTTTTCAGCCAAAACTCCTTCAACGACTTCAATACCAGCAGCTCGCAAAAGAGCGATGCCACGCCCATTAACTCGGTTATCTGCATCAGAAAGAGCAATAACAACCCGAGCAATACCCGAATCTATGATCGCATTTACACACGGCTCTGTTTTACCATAATGCGAACAAGGTTCCAAAGTTACATAAATCGTAGCACCACGGGATGAAGAACCGGCCATGCGTAAAGCCTGCACTTCAGCGTGCGGCCTACCGTGGACAGCTGTAACGCCATACCCAACGATAATCCCCCCTGCAGTACCATCACTCTGCACAACTAACGCACCTACAGAAGGATTTTCACCAGTCAGACCTATATGACGTTCTGCCAAACGGACAGCCGCAGCCATGAACCGCTCGTCTTGCATTTTTTCACCCTTATTCATAAAGACGAGACTCTGTATCTGTTATGTCTTTTGACAACTCATCTATCACATCGTGAAAATCACTTGCACTACAAAAATCCCGATAAACTGATGCAAAACGAATATAAGCAATATCGTCAATCCCCTTTAACGCCTCCATCACAAGACACCCAATCCTTTCGGAAGAAATCTCAGACTCACCCGAACTCTCCAATTGACGTATAATTCCAGAAATTGCCCGTTCAATATGGCTAAGATTAATATTACGCTTACGCACAGCAACATCGACTGACCGCATCAACTTATCACGATCAAATGGCTCACACCGACCGCTCTTTTTAGAAACCAAAAGCTCACGCAACTGAACACGTTCAAAAGTCGTAAAACGGCCGCCACAACCAGAGCATACTCGCCGCCGCCGAATTGCCGCGCCCTCTTCCGCAGGGCGCGAATCCTTAACCTGAGTATCTTCGTGTTGACAGTAAGGACAACGCATACTCTCCACCTTTATCTAGGGGTAAAGGTGAGAATAAAGCGGGAAGCTGTCAGTCATATTTTCTACTTTTTTCTTAACAGCCATTTCAACTGCATTATTATCCTCATCGCTTTTTGCAACTCTTAAACCCTCAAGGACTTCTGAAATTAAATCAGCGATTTGCCTAAATTCTTTTTCTCTAAAACCACGCGTCGTCCCCGCAGGCGTACCCAGGCGAATACCCGATGTCACAAATGGCTTTTCTGGATCAAAGGGGATACTATTTTTATTACAAACAATCCCAGAACGCCCCAGAGCCAACTCCGACAACCTCCCTTTTAAATTTTTCGAACGCAAATCAACCAACAACAAATGATTATCCGTACCGCCAGAAATAACATCAAAACCATTACGTTGTAAACCTGCGGCTAAAACTTTTGCGTTAGCAACCACATTAGCAATGTACTCCTTAAAAGCAGGCTGTAGGGCTTCCCCCAATGCAACCGCTTTACCAGCTATCACATGCATCAAAGGGCCGCCTTGAAGACCCGGAAAAACTGCCAAATTAACCTTTCTAGCCAAATCTTCATCATTCACCAATATCATACCACCACGAGGACCACGCAGCGACTTATGTGTTGTCGTCGTCACAACATGCGCATACGGTATAGGAGAAGGATGCGCACCACCGGCAACTAAACCTGCGATATGGGACATATCCACCATTAAATAAGCTCCGACTTCATCTGCAATTTCGCGAAATTTTTTCCAATCCCATACACGCGAATAAGCTGTCCCGCCTGCAATGATGAGTTTTGGTTTATACTCTTTTGCAAGACGTTCAACTTCTTCTATATCAAGAAGTTGATCTTCCTGACGCACACCATAAGAGACAACATGAAACCACTTTCCGGACATGTTAACGCGAGACCCATGCGTTAAATGACCACCAGCATCCAAACTCAACCCCATTATTGTGTCCCCAGGTTGAAGCAAAGCCAAAAATACAGCCTGGTTCATTTGACTTCCTGAGTTAGGTTGCACATTTACAAAAGAAGAACCAAATAGTTTTTTAGCTCTTTCAATCGCTAAATTTTCAATTTTATCCATAAAATGACAACCGCCATAATAACGGTTTCCAGGATAACCTTCCGCGTATTTATTGGTTAAAACCGACCCCTGTGCCTCAAGAACTGCTCTTGAAACAATATTTTCCGATGCAATCAACTCAATATCACGCTTTTGACGCTCAAATTCGCCTCTAATTGCGTCGAAAACTGCAACGTCAGTAGTTTGTAAATCATCATTAAAAAAATGCTTCCGTGCATCACCCACTTGCTGAATCATAAAATATGTCCTAACATCTCTAAAAAAAACAACCTACGATAGCACAGCATGCCGTATAGATAAAACCATTTAAGGCCGTGCTCGCCTAAAAAAACAGCGGAAATTTTTTATTTTTTGAGAGCCCATTCTGCAAATAAAACAGTATGTATTTCAAAGATATCCAATAACTTATCCTGATTATGACATGGTGAGCTGAATATAAAGAAAAGAGCTTATTAAGACAGAGTAATGGCAGCAAAAATTTTTATTGATGGTGAACACGGAACAACTGGACTACAAATACGGGAGCACTTATCAAAACGTTTAGATATAGAATTGCTTTCTCTTTCTCACACAGATCGCCATAATATTAGTGTGCGGCAGGATTCCCTTAGTCAAGCGGACATTGCTATTTTATGCCTTCCGGATGATATTGCACGTGAAACCGTTAACTGGATAAAAAATAATAAAAAAATCAGAATAATCGACAGTTCAACGGCTCATCGCATCACACCAAACTGGGTTTATGGTTTTCCCGAAATGACAGCGGGACAGAAAAAACGTATTCGAGAAGCACGTTACGTAACGAATCCCGGGTGTTATCCGACCGGAGCTATCGGTCTGATTCGACCACTTCGTGAAGCAGGACTTATGGACGCTGATTATCCTATCTCAATTAACGCAATATCTGGCTACACCGGCGGTGGAAAACAGCTAATCGCACAAATGGAAAATCGGTCTCTAGGAGAAGGTACCAAAGAAAACTATTTCGTTTATGGCCTTGATTTAAAACACAAACATATTCCAGAGATTAAAAGATACGGACAAATCAACAGAACACCAATTTTCGTACCGAGTGTTGGGCGCTTTCCCCAAGGAATGATTGTGAATCTTCCCCTGCATCGTAGTTTATTTACAAAATCAGCTAACCTCTCCGATCTACATGAAATTTTTAACAATCATTACGATGGGCAAAACATCATATCAATCGCATCGCAAGAAGAAACCAAAGCGCTTACCAAACTTAGTCCAGAATACTTGGCGTATAAAAATGGTATGAAACTATTTATCTTTGGAGATGAAAATGAAGGTATTTTCAATCTCTGCGCAATATTAGATAATTTAGGAAAAGGTGCATCCGCAGCAGCCATCCAAAATCTCGATTTAATGCTTTCAGCCAATTGAAAATTCTTCGATAAAATCTCATGCAATAGAGGAACAACTCCCTTTTGTCGCTCGCCAATGTGAAACTGAAAAACATAATATTATCAATGCAGTAATTTGATGAATGAGCCCAAAACTTATCGGAACTTCGTTCAATAATGTGATGATTCCTAAGAATGCCTGAAAAATGATCATAATACATATAAAGAATGCACGACGAGCATGCGTTGAATGTGGAGCGTTTTTTTGTACGCACCAAGCATGAACAACCGCTACAATAAATAAAAAGTAAGAAAAAAAGCGGTGAACAAACTGAACCGTCAATGGATGCTCAAATAAGCTAAGCCAAACGGGATTATAATTTAGCAATCCGTCAGGAATAACCTGACCATCCATAAGTGGCCACGTATTATAAACCTTACCTGCGTGAAGTCCTGCAACTAAAGCACCCAAGTAGATCTCCACAAGAATAATAACAACAAGCCAACCCGCAAAATGTTGAATCATTTTACTAGCTGGTCTTTCTGAATATTCCGCGAGTCCCCTAGATAAGTAATTAACAAAAATAATAACAAAACACGCTGTTATAAGGTGAAATGCTAAACGATATTGGCTCACGCTTGTCAGACTGCTTTTTCCTATGCCTGAAGCCACCATCCACCAACCAATAGCACCTTGAATGGCAATGAGAACTGGCACAATAGTAAGCTGGAGCAAAACGTTCTTCTCAATACGCCTTTTCGCCCAAAACCAAATTAATCCTAACAAAGCCACCATACCAACGAGACGCCCAAGAATACGGTGTCCCCACTCCCACCAAAAAATCACTTTAAACGCACTCAGAGTCATATCATTATTGAGTAACTTATACTGCGCTATCTGTTGATATTTTAAAAATTCTTCTTTCCATTGTTCCACACCAATAGGCGGTATCACACCATGAACTGGCTTCCATTCGGTTATCGAAAGCCCAGATCCCGTCAAGCGAGTAGCTCCTCCGACTAAAACAATTGCCAAACAAAGCAATAAAATAGAATCAAGCCATATCTGAATCTGTCTTCGATGCTTTTTCTGCGATGGCACCAAAACAACATCATTAAGTTTTTCCATTTCCGCCTCTAATTCTCACATATCTACATCTATCTTTAATCAAAAATATTTTCTAAATTCAGATGCTAACCCCACCTATTGTAGAAAACACTACAATTTCGGCAAAATACAGCCACATTCATCATAGATGCAGCGTCCCCCACTATCTTGCGATGTCTAAAACGCAGCAACGCGATAGACGATCTTGGGAAGTTTACTTATCATTTTCATTACCCAATTTTGTCCATCAATAACAGTATCACAAATATAACAATCTGTTAGCTCTGCAAATTGCTCAAACCCATATTTAGGTTCTGTTTCTATTTCTAAAATTATAAAATCATAGTTTTTTTTAAACTCCCGCAATATATCGGGAATGTTTTTTGCAAACTCTTGCGCGCGAGCGGGACTCGTCAACCCTCGAGGAAGAATATCAACACCTGTATCATAATCACGATAAACAACATCTTGCAACTGTATATGTCCTGTTAAAATATCACTCAGCCCCCTATGAGGGCCAATCATCTTTTCTATCATTTGACCAGAAACATTCACCAATAAAATTGTCTTGCACTCTTTTATGAGATGAAGAGACAATTTAGCAGCCATTCGCGCAGCCTCAGAACCAACTATTGAAATAACGGAAGGGGCGCTCCATTTCAGGAAATCAGATAATCCTTCTATTGTAGCGCATGCCTCTAAACCGTCTGTAGCCTTAGATAGTGGAATACTGCTACCAATTCTCTTTGATTGCTTTCTTCTTTCTCCAAGACATCTCTGCAACAACAGCAACCCACCAAAAAAAACAAGCAAACCTGCAAGCACACCAACAATTTTCCCATAAAGCGTTATAAAAGAAATTGGTGATAACGTTGTCGGAACAATGACATGGACTCGTATATCTTGCAATGATGGATCCTCATTTATCGCTTTATTTCGTGAATCTACTGTTTCCCGTATTTTATTTTCCAATTCATCGAACATTTTATTCAAAGAATCGTACCTGTCCTTCGCAGAAAAACCGATCCTCTTTCTTAATTGTATTTCAAAGTTCTCCGCGATAATTTCATCCGAATGAATTTGATTGACGATCTGCAAAATTTTATCATTCAATTGCCTAGAAATTACTTCAGACTCTGCGGTCATGGCCTTAATTTGTGGATGCTCCCAACCTAATTGTGCGGCCATATGTGCTTTTTGCGTTTCTAAAAGATTGCGCTTGGATTCCAATACAGAAATTGCCGAATTGTTTGTAATAAACGACAAAGATAGCAAAGACTGCCCGTTTTTACGAATCGCCCTAATAGTCGAACTCAAATTTCTTAAATAAATACGTTTCAAAGTTGCTTCTGTTAACTGCGCGTAAAGATCTTTAAGCTCGATTTGTCTCACATCGCGACGAATAAAAGAATCAATAGATGAATGAAATTCCTGTATTATGCTTGGCACTGTGGTGTCGTCGTATTGTTGATCAATATGTTGCCTCATCGATAATAATTTTTCGTTTTTCTTGACAATCGCTTCCAAAAATGCAGCGAACCAAGATTCTACCCCGTATCGGGCATCCGCAACAGTCTTAGCTTCGAAAACAAGATTGATTAGTTCGCCATCACCAGAAAAATAAATATTTTCAGCGAAATTTTTCTTGTAAAAATTACTTAAAAACAAACTATTAGAACTTGCATAACTTAAAAATGGAAATACAACCGCATTGCTTTGGTTATCAACTGGCAATGACTTTCCCGCGGGATCAGATAGCGAAAACGTTAAAGTCGCTCTGTAAGCAAAAGGGCTGGAAAAATAGTATAAACAAACGAGTAACACGCACAGAGCCGCAAACAATGAAACAATCACTGTACCCCACAGCGCTATGCGTATTGGCGGCTCTTCGTTGTGCTTAAAATTCATTTTTATATTAACCAACAAAGTATTTTTTATTTTTCATTAAGTAAATAGCACCAACCATCCCCTCAACTTGAAGATAATCCCCATGAGATAAGCAAAATAGTTAATAATTGTAAAAATTTAATTCATATTTTGTTTAATATCATCTAGTCGCTTTTTTGCTTCGGAAGTAAGCACTGCTTTAATGATAACAGAACCGTCTTCAAGTTCTTCCTGAATTATTTCGCCAGAATTTTCATAAAACCAATTAACAAGCGGCATTTCGTGATATTTTAAAACGCACTCAATCCTTTGCATTTCTCCGAAAATGCGCTTTTCGATGGCTAGCAATAACTGATCCAATCCCTTACCCGTGAGTGCTGATACTGCGAGAGCAGGATTCAACAATGTTTTTGCACTTTTTTGCAAGATACTTAGTGAATCTTCATCTAATGTATCGATTTTATTCCAAACCTCCATGATGCATTCTGTATCATCAATACAAACGCCTAAACTTGAAAGCACATCCAAAACATCTTGGGCGTGAACATGATGCTCGGCATCTGACATATCTCTCACATGAAGGATCAAATCAGCCTCAACTACCTCTTCAAGAGTTGCCCTGAACGCTGCAATTAAATGTGTTGGCAAATTAGAAATAAAACCCACAGTATCAGATAAAAGAATGGTATTTCCATGAGGAAGAACAACTTTGCGTAAAGTGGGATCAAGTGTTGCAAACAACATATCCTCTGTTAATACATTTGCACCACTTAAACGATTAAACAGAGTTGATTTTCCCGCGTTAGTATATCCAACCAAAGCAACAACGGGAAAGGATGTTTTCTTTCTTTTAGCCCGATGAAGAGCACGTGTTTTGACAACCCTTTCCAATTCGCGACGAATACGAACAATCTTCTCTTGCAAAAGACGCTTATCAACTTCAATCTGCGTTTCACCCGGACCACCTAAAAAACCGCGCCCTCCACGTTGCCGCTCCAAGTGAGTCCAAGTGCGAACGAGCCTGCTTTTTTGGTAAGATAAACGCGCCAATTCAACTTGCAGAACCCCTTCTTTTGTCCGTGCGCGATCACCAAAAATTTCAAGAATTAAACCTGTCCTATCAATAACTTTGCAATCCCACAGTCTCTCCAGATTGCGTTGCTGTACCGGAGTCAAAAAGTAATCTACGATAGCAAGGCCAGCGTGACTCTCATTTATATAACGAGCAAATTCGTCTGCCTTGCTCTTTCCAAATAAAATCGCGGGACATACCACGCTGATATTGACTGCTCTATGATGAACAACGTCCAACCTTATAGCGCGAGCCAACCCCACCGCCTCTTCAAGCCGAGAAGACACAGAGCGCTCACGCAGCACCTTTCCATTTCTATTTTTGCGAATAATCGGCACCAAAACAATAGTACGCACTTATTTTACGACCTGCAAAATTTCTTGCCCTTCTCCCACTTTTATCCACCACAACAATTGACACAGCATCCAAAACGGGATACTGAATCTATAGTGGAGTGGTTCGTTTACTCGGGGCTCTCACCCTCTAGCATCTGCACAGGCTGCCCAGGCATGATTGTGGAAATAGCGTGTTTGTACACCAGCTGAACGTGTCCATCGCGGCGCAAGAGAACGCAAAAATTGTCAAATGACGTTACGACACCCGTCAGTTTAACGCCGTTTACAAGAAAAATCGTCAAGGAAATTTTTTTCTTGCGGAGCGTATTCAGAAATACATCTTGCAGATGTTGTGATCGTTCTGCCATTATTTTTGTACCTTATGTTTCGAATTGCATAAAATATTCGTGCACGCATATCGACCGAAAAATACCAAATTGTCAACGTAGTAACATCAGAATTTTGGCAAAATACCGCCTACTCCCAAAAAAAATACTATTTTGTAAGACGACGAATACTGCACTTGCCAATATCAATCACAAAATACGAAAAACCACACACATTTTATTTCTAAAAAGCTATCTATAGAAACACCAACGCACACATGGTTGTTATATATAGAGGATTTTAAAAGAGAATAAATAGAAAATTTTTCTAGTTCATACTTCAAATTCATGCTTCAAAAAGTTTATGTGAGGAGCCGATTTATCATAGACATAAAAAAAATGACGATGTTTTAGTTCGGGGGGAGTCACAATTTGAAGAAACCTTTAAAATACCGATACAATCGCAACTTCCCATCATTTTCCGCGGATGAAGCATACCCAGCTACATAAAATCACGAATATCAATCATAAATAAGAGTTTTGAACAGCATCTTTATTTTTAAAGAATCAACATAGTAAATTGTTTTAATTGATTTTTTTATGTTTTTTGTGTAAGAGATAGAATTCGCGTTAACTTTATCTTTATAAGTTTTCACAATTTTGCCCTGAACATATTCCTTTCTAAATAATTAACGGCTAATATGTTTTGGGAATATGTGGAAAAAGACGCATCTCTTTTCCGTCTGTAAAGCACGAGGCGAGTATGGCACGCAGAACCAAATTGAAAGCGTTCGAAATTGAAGTTGAAGAGGCTTTTAAAAAAGCCATGGATTTTGACTTTAATAGAATGGCAATTGAAACAACGTCATCGAATAATTCCGAAAATGTCGTCAATGTAGATGATTTGATTCAAAAAATTTCAGTAGCGGAAGAAGAGATTTTGGCTGAAAATGGCACTTCAGAAATTTCCTCAAATATCCATGATGACGCTGTTATCGACGAATCTGTTGTTGAACAGCTTTTTTCTAAAAAAACTGAGCGCGAATTTTTAGGTGGAACTGTACGCGATACACTGTTATCTGCGCAACCTTCCCCCGCAAATGATGATGTGACGACTGCTCTAAGCTTTGAATTACCGAAGCAAAAGTCCCTCTCTCCAATTTATTGGAGTACAACAGCGCTCAGTGCTCTATGGGCAGCGGGGGGTGTTTTTATCTCTCGTAGATTAGCACCTGCTGGACTCAGTTCTCTATCAGATATTGCTGTTTTTTTTACATCTCCAACTGGGCTATCCGTAGCAGCAGGAACTATAATTCCAATTCTCATGGCCTGGGGATTTGCTCAACTGACAAAGCGCTCAAACGAATTGCGTAATATTGCTGTTCTCATGACAAGTGCGGCGCAGCGCCTCAGTGAGCCACAGAATATGTCTGAAAAACAAGCTATTGCTATAGGACAGACTATCCGTGAAGAAGTAGCTGCAATGAATGAGGGAATCGAACGCACTCTCGGACGTGCTGTTGAACTTGAAGCTATCATACAAGGTGAAGTTCATAATTTAGAACAAGCTTATGCTGAAAATGAATCGCGTATCCACACGTTGATCAAGGAGCTAAGCAACGAACGCATCGCCATTCTAAATCATGCAGATCGCGTACAATCAGCGATTAAAGGCACACAAGAAAAGCTGAGTGACGAATTCGACTTGGTTACATCTAAGGTTGTAACCAATGTTAAAAAGCTTGCGCAAACCCTTTCCCAAACTCTGCAAAAACAAGGAGAAGACCTTGTTACAAAAATTTCTCATGCAGGCGACGGTGTGACGAATCAACTCGTTGAAAAATTCAATGAAACCACAACGCAGATTCAGGAAAAAAATACAAAATTTTTCAATGACTTAGGGAAAAATTTTGATGATTTCTCACAGCGTTTTGATAATAACGAAAAGCAAATAGAGAAAACCTTTAATGAAACAGCCTCTAAAGCCGAGATGCATATCGCCAAAATTGCGACGCACATACATACTGCAACAGACCAGGCTTTATACAGTGTCGATGAAAAATTTAGAGCGCTAGACGAGGCTGTTATCAGTCGTAATAATCAGTCTTTAGAAAATTTCAACGAAAAAATTATGCAGCTCGATGAGCATGCATCTAAACTTTCTCTTAAATTCGATAACATAACTTCAGAAGCTATTGGAACATTTGAAGCTCGTCTAGCCAATGCTGACCTTTCTCTTAAAAAACATAGTGATTCCATTATTGATTCTTTTATTGCTCGCAGTCAGGCTCTAGAGGATAATGCTGAGAAGCTTAGTAACTTCTTGGAAGCTCATGCCTCACGTATTAACGTAGACCTCAAAGAAAGAACAGCCAGTATCGCTGATGCATTCACGGATGGACACAACAGCATCCGCTCTGCAATCGACAGGAGTAAGGAGACTCTGAGAGAAGAAATAAAGACCATAGATGGTGCGATTGTCGAAATTGTACAAGAGCGTTCGCATGATTTCAAAGCACAGCTCTCTAACCAGCGGGACATGATAGCGGACATGCTTGGTGAAGAAAAGGATAAAATCGCTGATATGTTTAAAAATCAGATTGATTCCTTAGCTCAGAACACCTCAAATATCGAAAAAACTCTGATCGAAAATACTCAAATTGTTGACCAATGTACTGGAAAACATGTTGCGGACATAGTTCAACATACAGATAAATTGCGGGAAGTCATTGCGCAGAGCTGTGGTGCAACTACAGATGCTTTAGAGGCACAGGCCAGAAATATTGATATACGTGCAGACGCATTGCGCGACTCCTTGGCCATCAATAGTTTTTCTCTTAATGAAGTTCTTGCGGATCAGGCGCGCACACTTGAGCAACGAATGGAGACGATTTATGACCTCATTGCAAAGAGCGATATACATGTTGATATTGCCCTGAAGAAACAGATAGAATCCGTTGAGCAGGCAATTTTTGCAAATAACAAAAGCATTACTGAAGCCGTCCAAGGACACGTTAAAAGTCTTGAAGATCATGCTGAAACTGTCAAAAGCACACTCTCTCAATCTAACGGCATGTTTTTTGAGACTCTTGAATTGCAAGTGGGATCGTTCGATGAAAGCTTAAAGAATCGTGCAAGCAAAATTTTTGAATGTGCAGTCACGCTAGAAGAGGCATTGTCTGAAAGACTTGGTAAAATATGTGAAACTATCGAGACGCAGACGTCTGTTTTTGAAGAACATTCTGGTACATTGCAAAAATCTATCACTTTAAACAACGAACAAAACCAAGCAGCTCAGCAAGCATTGGAGATGAGTGTAGAGAATATGCGCATTACGCTAGAAAATTCTGTTGATGCGGT
Organism: Bartonella numerosa; assembly: GCF_037070845.1. NCBI lineage: Bacteria > Pseudomonadati > Pseudomonadota > Alphaproteobacteria > Hyphomicrobiales > Bartonellaceae > Bartonella > Bartonella numerosa. The sequence continues at coordinate 2,466 of NZ_JAYMZI010000010.1, read as the reverse complement.
TGCTGAAAATTTGCACAACGAAATTACAAAGGCTTCCGATGTTCTTTCTTCTACGAGCGAGTGTATAGCTTTGTCGGTTGCGGGTATCGCTGAAAAAGCGGGAGATGTTATTTCAGAAACTGGTGACCGAATTGTATCAAATGTTCAGCAAACAATCTATGATACTAGTGATAGAGTCCTTTCTGTTTTATCCGAGAAAACAGCTCACACTTTAGAAGCTTTCGCTACTGCAAGTCATAACGCGCAAATATTATTGGATGAAACAATTCACACTTCAACCACAGCAATTGAACAAGTGCTAAGCGAACGCTGTCATGTGCTTCATAGCTCCATGCAAAATTTAAAAAATGACCTTGGTTATCAGCTTTCTGATGTCAGTAATCGTCTAGAAGAGGCTAAAAAGCAAACGACTATTCAAATTTCGGGGCATGTCGAAAAGCTTGCAGAACTGGCAAGTCAGTTAAATCAAGCTGCACAAAACACGACGGATTCTGTTGGCGATTTAACTCAGAAAGTCAGTGAACAATTTACTCTTTCAACGCAAGATGCTGAGCAAAGAATTTATGCGCAAAATGAATCGTTTGTGAATACCTTAGCGCGGACGAATTCTGAAACACTTAAAACCGTAGCAGCGATGAAAGAGAATTTTGTCAGTGATGTCTCCTCCGTTCTTGAACAATTAAACCAGTCAATTTACAACATCCACGAGAATAGCAATATTTTGATATCTGCAGTTCAAAATGTCGACGGTGAGTTTAGCAAAACTGCGAGCAACTTCTTCCATAAAACCAGTCAGGTAGCAGAGCGTCTATCGGCCTCAGGCCAAGCCCTAAATGGCAATGTGAATATTTTACAGGGGCTTTCACAGAATACATTTGAACAAGTTGCCCATATCACGAGTAATTTTGGGCAACACGTTAAAACACTTTCTGATCTCATTCACGTTTTTAAACAATCTGAAAATACACTCGGCGTAACAATTGAAGAAAAGCATAATGCTCTGTCTGCGTTAAGTGGTGCACTCGTTTCGAAATCTGACGAAATTAACCAACTGATTGGACATTACGAAAGCGTTATTAACTCAGCGTTTGAGCGTACAGATAAGAATGCGCGTAACTCTACAAATTCGCTTCAAAAGTCACTAAATCAGCTCATTAATGAAGCTTCAACGCGTTTCTCAGGAGCGGCAGAAGATATACGCCGCTCAGCCGATGAAATCCGTTCAGAAATTTCAAAAATCAGTAATGACATTGATGAGAATGTCCAGAAGTTGCCAGAAAAAACAAAAGAAACAACGCACGCAATCCGGGTTGCTCTGAGTGAACAGATTGCGGCACTGAACGATTTGACAAATGTTGTACAAAAAAGTGATCAGTACAACAGAAATAGTGATCTTGCACAAATGAAGATTTCATCACCAATATCTGATAGGAAGGAGAATATCTTTCCCGAATTCACAAAGAAAATAGTGCCGCCGAAACCTATCTTACAGCGAGAACAGAGTAAAAAAAGGCAGGATAAATGGGTGTCTAATCTTTTAAAGAGGGCCTCGCGTGAAGAATCGTTGTATGAAGAAAAGGACGAATATACCGCCTTTCCTCCAGTGCAAACAGAGCCAAACCTTGAAAATAAACCCCTTAATTCATTAGCGAACGATATGCTGCGGGCCATAAATCACGGTGCTATCGTCGAGTTATGGAATCATTATCAACATGGAAAAGCAAACATTGCGGCAGAACGTCTTTATACTCTAAGCGGAAAGAAAGTGTTTGAAACGGTCAAAAAAAGGTATGTAGGTGATATGAATTTTAAGCGTTCAGTCAACCAGTTTGTCATGGATTTTGAAGACCTCTTGCGAAAAGTGTCTCGCAATTTTGGAGATTCTCGTTCAGTTCAAAAGTATCTGATATCAGATACTGGAAAAGTTTACACTATGCTCGCTCACGCGATCGGACGCATCCAATGAAATATTTAAAAAGTGGAAGGAAATATGATCTCCCGTTTTTTTATTAGCCTTATTGGAATTGATAACTTAGTGATGATAGCTACAGTATTTATCTCGATCATTAAGAGTACAGCGAAAATGAGCTAAATAGTTGAGTTTTGGCTTTTTGATATCCTGGTAATAAAACACTTTAAGATGATGCTGATAAGCGCGGGTGTGTCTGCACCGCAATACGGGGGATGTGATCTTTGTTTTATTTCGATGGTGTTCAAGCGCATTATACCAGACTTAAGTTTTAAGCGTATTGAAAACGCTTTAACTAAGTTTCTCGAATATTTTTTTATTTATTTATAATTGTTATGCTGTATTTAATTTACATATTTGAGCTTATAAAAAATTTTGTGATAACGAATATAATACATATTTATAGAAATTGTTTGTATAATTTTACCATTTATAACTTTTATAAAAAGTAGTATCATGATAAAAAAACTAGAAATTTTATCTGTTTTATACAATAT
>NZ_JAYMZI010000009.1:0-43584 GCF_037070845.1 Bartonella numerosa | reverse complement strand
AAGGTTTGGGAGGGTAGTTGTGTTTGGGAACCGTTGAGGAGGGGTCTGTGGATTGAGAGCCCTTGGGGTGTGTTGGTGGACTTGAGACGTTTGTGGGAGTTGCTGGGGACTGGAAACCCTTGGGTTTGTGTTTGGGAATTGGAAACGCTGGGGTTGGTGTCTGTGAACTGGAAACGCTGCGGTTGGTGTCTGTGAACTGGAAACGCTGCGGTTGGTGTCTGTGAATTGGAAACACTGCGGCTGTGTTTGTGAACTGGAAACGCTGCGGCTGTGTTTGTGAATTGGAAACACTGCGGCTGTGTTTGTGAATTGGAAACACTGCGGTTGGTGTCTGTGAACTGGAAACGCTGCGGTTGGTGTCTGTGAACTGGAAACACTGCGGCTGTGTCTGTGAACTGGAAGTTGCTAAAAAAATAGCCTATAAAAACCTGATTGTTGAAAGGGACAAGCTCAGTATTCTTTATGTCTGATAAACACGTTGTTGGTGCCGAATGTGTCTATAAAAAATGGCTCGTCGTCTTCCAGACAAAGTTTACGAAAAAACTGAAAAAGCCAAATCAAAATCACATCATCAACTTAAAATTATGCAAATAGACCATCGGCGAGCGCCTACGTTACACGTCTATAAGCGTAAAAATGGAACTCTTCATAAAAAGAGTACCAATAAAAACCATATCAGACTTATTCATTTTTTGATTTATGATATTTTCAAATTACAAAAGTGATTAAGTAATAGGGTAAAAATCATGACGTTAATATTTAACTGAGCTTCGCCAACTCTTGCACCGCCTTCTTTGCGACCATCATTGATGCAACAACTGCTGGAGAGAGAGGAGACGGTGTACAGACCGACAGGCGATGAGGTCAGCTTTTATGTCTGTTGTTCCCAAAAGCTTAGCTTTATACACTTCACAATTTCCCAGCACATGCATTACGCAATTGCATGTCTCCGTGTAGGAAATAAGCTCTATACAATCTACGGATCTTTATTTGCTTGTCAGCGAAAAAAGATATGTAATGACAGAGATTGTCCACTTCGTGAAATCTCGACGAATGCCTTAAGTGGCAGTGATTTCCACTTGGTTAAAGAATTTTTATTTAAATGAGGTTGAGAGAATCCCTAGCCATTTTCTCTGGTATGAGAAGATTGAATGAACAATAATCATAAAAAATCGCTCAAAGTTTGTAAAATGCTGTATTATTACAATTCTGTATAAACGTTAAATCGTAAATAATGTAAAATGAAAGCCTATACGTTTTAAATAAACAACAAACCATTCATAAAGTCCTGCAACTTCCTCTGTTCATAAGATCTCGCAATTTCTTTTATAATAGTTCTATATTTGTTCAAGTCTGTATCATTTATAAAGTAAAGATTTTTAGCATCTCCTGAAACAATATTGTTGTGCCTTCAGGTTGATGAAATGGCGCAATGTCTGAGAAACGGAAAAGGTGGGGATTCGTCCTACAAAACGTGAAAATGAAAAATGTAGCAAAAAGGTTGAGGGGAGAAAATATTTGCGTTCTCTACAGAAAAAAACTGAGAAATAAAATTTCAAATGCGTGCTTCAAGTCGCAGTGATTCCCACTCAGTTAGGGAATTTTTATTTAAATAAGGTTGAGAGAATCCTTAGCTCTTTTCTTCAATTTACTGAAAGCAAGTATCATGGTTCTTCGAGAGGAAAAGAAAGAGGAGAGAGCCTTGAAGAATGTTGCGGGAAAACATCAAAAAACGCCGCTCTAAAATAGCCTTTGGGGTATTAAAGGAAATACGAACATAGAGTATTTTAAGAGAGAAAACCCTTAAGATTAAGAGCTGTCTTTACGAGGAGAGTTTTAGAAAGATATTGAAAGATACAAAGAATACCTCATGAATATATCTTTCGTGTTTACAAGGCGAAAAGGACAACATTTTTCCATAGTTACAGCGAAAGAACGCCTTTCCTCCCCCCGTTCTTTAAGAAATTCAAAATTGATTAGAACTTTTTTTCCGAAGGACGTTTTCGCGGGAATATATCATTCTTCGCGTATATTAGCAGATGTGTTAGCGGTCCCCGTTAATTTGATAACATGACCCATTTTACGAGTTGGCTGGACAGAGCTCTTACCGTATAAATGCACCGATGTGCGGTCTTGCGTTAAAAAATATTTGAATTCACCAAGATTGCTGCCAAGAAGATTTATCATTTCACAATTGCTATGGCGGTAGGTGCTGCCCAAGGGAAGCCCACAAATGGCGCGGATATGTTGTTCAAACTGTGATGTTATACATGCCTTTTGCGTCCAATGCCCAGAATTATGCACGCGCGGTGCCAATTCGTTTACCAAAAGAGCGCCGTCCATTAATACAAAAAACTCAACGCAAAGAACGCCGACATAATCCAGACTATCCATGATCTGCGCGCTGATATCCTGAGCAGCTTTTTGCACATTAAGCGGGATACGAGACGGCACAAACGATTTGTGAAGAATACCGCTTTGATGCTGATTCTCAGGGCAATCGTAAAAAACATGTTCTCCTTGCGGTGTCCGCGCTGAGAGAACAGAAATTTCTGATAAAAATGGAACAATTTCTTCCAAAATACACGGTTGTCCCTGAAAAACCGCTGAAGTTTCAGCAGCGTACTGCTCCGTTGGATGATTCAGCATGACCTGGTTTTTTCCATCATAGCCGAAACAACGTGTTTTCAAAATACCGCGATTGCCTAATGCGGAAAGGGAAGAAATGAGCGATGAGTGGTCATCAACAGCATGCCACAAGGCAGTGCGGATGCCTTGAGAGTTCAAAAACTTTTTCTCAAATAGACGATCTTGCGATATTTCTAGTGCCTTGGATGAGGGATAAACGCACTTACTTTGCTCAACATATTTGATCATGGATAGGGAAAGGTTTTCAAATTCATAGGTCACAATATCACACATTGCAATAAAGCGATCTAACGCTGCACGGTCGTCATAAGGCGCGGCAATATGGTGGCTGGCTGTTTGTGATGCTGGGCAATCTGCCTCCGAACAAAAAACAACAGTTCTAAATCCAAGTTCTGCTGCGGCTATTGCCAACATACGAGCCAGTTGTCCTCCCCCTATCAAGCCGATCGTTCTTCCCGAAGTTAACGCTTGGGAAGAAGATGAAGAAAATTTTTCGAAAGATAAAGGCTCTGTCATGTTGTATCTCAATCTGTAGGAGTTTGCGCTACACTGGATGATTGTTTTTGGCGCCAATCTGCTAGACGTTGCGCTAAGTCATCATCATAAACAGCTAAAAGTGCTGCTGCCAAAAGCGCTGCGTTTATGGCACCCGGCTTTCCGATTGCCAACGTGCCGACGGGAATTCCTGCTGGCATTTGTACAATCGAAAGTAAAGAATCTTGACCATACAATTGCTGCGTGTGCACTGGAACACCAAAAACAGGAAGCGGCGTCAGAGCAGCCAGCATACCAGGAAGATGTGCCGCGCCACCAGCTCCAGCGATCAATACCTTAAAGCCTGCTTCTTTCGCACCTTTCGCAAATTGGTAAAGGCGATCAGGAGTACGGTGCGCTGAGATAATTTGGGAAGTGTGGGAAATTTCAAGACTACTCAAAATATCCGCACTATAGCGCATCGTCTGCCAATCGGATTGGCTGCCCATTAAGATCGCTACATCATGTGGTTGTTTAGTCATCCTATATCCTTTTCAAAGGTTCAATGATTCCCTCCCGTTTTTTTTTAAAGTTTTATACTGTCTTTGGAAAGTAAATTTATACAAAAAAATAGTTTTTAATAATACCTTAGCTAGAAACTCATGTTTCGAAAATTTAGGCAACAAAAAACACAAATTTTTATAAAATATAAAAAAATAATCTAAACAAATTAAGTGATTAATGGTGTTGCATTTCGCATTTTATAGATAAATTATTTGACTTGATTAGAAAAATATTGATGTAAAATAAAAAGAAAAGTTATAAAGTAGTTTCCGTGTATAGAAAAACTGTAAAAAATGATTTAATAGGCAAAATAAAATTCCGATGTTAGGACCTTATTTTAAATAAGATTAGCTTATGGTGTTAGTTGTTTTTTCGTTAAACTGTACAATACTAAACAGATAAGTTCATTGGACAAATAAGGTTGTTTACAGATTCGGAAAAAAGGCTCCAAGCCATTTCAAATCACTCAAAGAAAGGGGTGAGAAACAACGCTTTTTCACTAAACAAGGAAAAAGTGTTGGCTTTCGCGCCTTGTAAACAAGAAAATATTTATGAGGTATTTTTTGGCACGTCCCGATTCAGAACCAAAAACACCATTAGCAAAGCGCTTACGAAAAATAAGAAAAATGTTTGGAAATGAAGAACGTGGCGCTTTTGCAAAATCTCTCGGTTTAGCGAAAAATACACTGGCAAATTACGAGCTAGGTGCCAGCGAACCGCAAGCGTCTATCATAATGGCCTACCACACAATTTACAGCGTGGATGTGCGTTGGATACTCACAGGCGAGGGGGAAATGTTTACCGATGTGGCAAGGGCAAAAGCTGCAGGCTTTAAACCACAGCCCATTCCCGCTGGACTGACGAAAAAACTTGAACGTGTAGCCCATACAATCTATCGCGATGCAAAAATAGAACTCTCTCCAGAAAAGCTAGCGCAATTGGTGGAGGAGCTCAGCAGAAAGTTGCAAGAACTTGTTCAAAATATCAATGACAAGGAAGAAGTCGAGGCAACCTTGCCGCTTCTTAAATTGCATTTAAAACGTCAAGTTAAAGCAAAAAAATAAGCAGAAAAGATGCATAAAATACGGATTAAAAATTATCTGAAATCAAAAGTTAATGAAAATTATGAAATCCAAAGTTAATGAAAATTATTTGTCGCTTTTCTATGATTCTTGAATCTGAATGCGATAGCCGATTTTTTTTAAATAGAAGAGCAGAAAGCTAGTGCACTTAAAAAATAAAAAATTCTAGCATGAAAAATGATAAAAAAATTTATGAGGTCCAGAGGCAAAAATATGGCAGTTATAAGGACGCCTTATTTCATTTGAAAAATTCCTGAATATTAAACCCAAATTATGATCATTTCATACCCTCTAGTATAGAGACAAAAACGATCCCATACATCTTTAAATAAATAATGTTTGACCAAACAATAATTCTTCTATATCTCAATGAAACCCACAACTTCTAATGTTCTTCTTTCGCACTAAGGTGAAAATCTAAAGCATGGATCGTGGGTAAATAAATATATCGTCTCTTTTTTTGACAATTATCTAACATCTCTTCGTGCAATATGCGCTCACCGCATATTACTAAATAACAAAGGCTTTTTACCATGTTTATCCCATTTTTAATTGCTTTGTGCACAGCAGTAACCGCTGCCTGTGGAAAGAAAAACACAAGCTACGCTCTTTGGGTGGTTTTGTTGATTGTTATCCTCCTTACTTTTAACCATCATGCAACCTCTGTCCTGAATTTGTCTTTTTAAGGGGGAAATTATGAAAAATATCGAGCAAAAAAACTACCATTTTGTTGTCTTTATGAACTCTTTGGGACTCATTGGTTTATCCATTGTTTTGTTAGTAGCTTTTTATTATCAGTTAATGAAATTTGAATTGCCATGCCCACTTTGTCTTCTTCAGCGCGTTGGTCTTATGCTGGCTGGGTGCGGATTCCTTCTTAATATATGCAACAAAATAAAAAATACCCATTATGCTATGGTTATTCTCGGCTGTATGGTAACGGGTATTGTCGCTATTCGGCAAATATTTTTGCATATCGAACCAGGCGATCTCGGATATGGATCGACTTTCTTCGGATTGCATTTTTATAGTTGGACTTTTATCATTTCCGTCCTTTGTATTTTGGGCGTTGTTGTTGTTATGGTTTTGACGGAGTTGTCGCATAAATTTAAGGTGCTGCCCTCTTTACCAATGTTGAATAAGACAGCAAGTTTCTTGTTTATATTTTTGATTGCAGCTAACTTAGTTTCTACTGTATTGGAGTGCGGAAGCGGACAATGTGCCGATGATCCTGTTAGATATGAATTATTGTCAAGTTGGTTTCTTTCTTAAAAAGATTCTTTTGGGCTTTTGGAGCGTATCATAAGCGAAAAAATTTCATAAGCCCGGCTTTGATTTCTGTAGAATATATCTCAAATATCTAAATGATAGAAAAAGATGCAAAATTACCAAAAATTTTGCATCTTTCTTGCAATATGTCGCTCGTGGACTTCTAATCTCTTGATAATTTGCCTTTGGTGACTGATCACTGCAAGCGGCAGGGTCCGTTCGAGTTTTAATCTTCTGAGAAAATCCGGAAATGGATCATCCTGAACACATCATCCTATTAAAGAGAAATGCTCGCGCATACATAGCGAAAACAAGACCTTATATTCTGACAATGAGTTCTCATAATAAATTCCGTCAATTTCATTATAAATCGCCGATTATATATCAAATGAGTATACACTTTTGGGGCTTTTTCTTTTGTAAAATGTCATGCGTTTTTGTTACGAAATTAAAAAACGGTAGAATTAAAGCAGAAATATGCGATTGAAAATAATTTCAAAAATATCGTAGTCGTAGCCATTATATACAATGAAGAGAATAGCTATTCATTAAAGAAATGAAAAAAGTGAGGGGAGAACGATAATACGATCTATGAGAGCGGAAAGTGTGTGTGCACTCACGTGAAACGGCATTATTTCTCCAAAAGATTGAAGGTGGATATATTCTCCTGCAGGGTGCTATATGCGTTTTACTGTAGAAAATTGCCTAAATGTATTTCTCTGTAAAAACTTCAGCATTCCTAGATTTAAAAACTTGTTATCGTATTTACTATTATAATTTTTTCTTTATTTCTGTAAAATCGTTTTTAAGATAAAAAGTGCCTCGAATTTCATTGTATATTTCCACGACAAGCTGAAGACTAAATCTTAACACAATGCGCATTTGTGGACTCTCCACGCATATTTGTCGTTTGAGCTTGGAACAAGAAGCACTCATTCTTATAAATCGTTCTTGATATATCTTTGATAAAGCGTCGGTGATCGTGATGTTAGAGCACGATTTATGACGCCATTTTTGTGCCGTTTTTGCAGAAAGTAAAATATCAAATATTATTTATTTTCATACGTTTACTTTTCTGTTGACCACCCTACATACCAGATTGTCATCATACGACCACTGCATTCGCTACAATCGTGGTTTTACATCTATCAAGTGGCTTTGGGGAGCGACTTCGTTGAAAGAAGCGATCGCTGAGTGCGGGCGCTTGCGGCGGTGTCTGTGACAAATATAAAAGTAAAATAGAAAAGGTAAAAATATAAAAGGCCGTAAAAGGCAAATAATAAACAGCAGAAAAGGGAGGTTCATAGAAAGTCTTTTTTAAAAGGGGAAATTTACGAAAACAACTCCAGCCGGTCGTTGTACATTTCTCGCGTAGAAAAATTACAAGCAGAACATGGAAGCGGTTAACGCCGCTAAGAATGTCTGTGTAATTGATGAGAGTGCACTTTGCCGTAAAACATTTGAAAATCCCAGAGGGAGAGTCAGAGGTATTCGTTAAGGAAGCTTGATATTCTCGTGAACAGCGCCGCATTTTAAGGAAGCGAACATGGTAAAATCAGAACAATTACAATTACATACGGTAAATACGGGACATGCGGGACATGCGGGGCGCACAGAGGGCTATTTTTATCCTGGCACACAAGTTCTGAAAAACAGATACGGGATAACAAATGCCCAGGAATTAGATGCAAAATGCAGCCTTGATCTAGTCTTGGCAATGGATGAGCTAAATCATGAGCCACTGCCAGGAAAATTTACTACCAGTTACCTAAAATACATTAACAGAATATTGTATGGTAGTAATTTTGAATGGGCTGGTCAGACCATCGATCAACCATGTGTGTTTTCAGATGGTACTGCTGCTGGTTTGGTGAATGCAGAATTTGCTGCAGAGATCCGAGAAGGCCTGCAGGAGATAGATAATGTTCTAGAAGAAAACAGCGACTTAAAAAACCTATCAGATAAAGAATTTGCTAATGTTACAGCACGAACATTTTGTGCTCTGGATAAGCTGAAGCCGTTCGTAGAAGGAAATGAGCTTACACGGCAAGTATTTCTTGAAAAGCTGGCTGAGGCCACAGGCCGAAAAATTGATCTTTCGCTTGTAACCACTGCTCACTTGGAAAATGTGACCAGGATTGCAGAGAAATATGATGATATGAAGCCTATGGCAGAGATGATTCAGGGTATTTCTAACCCTAAAACAGCTGCTGCTTTGAGAGAATTTTTGGGCCAAATGCAGAATGCTACGGGTGGTGCGATTCAGCAGCATATCGTTTTGGGCGCAAATGAAGGAGGAACTTATCAGGGTATTTATCAAGGTTCCGGCGTAAATGGTTTTGCGGTTAAAATGGATGATGTGTATATCGTCGGGTCGTTGGAGCATTTAACGCCAGAACAGCTGAAAAGTTTGAAACCTGGCGACAAGATTACTTTTCAAGTTCCAAAGGCTGAGGAGCTCGACAAAGTTCTTATCCCGGCGGAAAAATTAGCTGATTTAACCAAAGAAGAGCTTGGCCAGAGAGTTTCGGAAAGACCTATTATTCAGGCAACGCAAAGGCAAGTTCAGCGGTATGCGGAGCTCGTCTACGGTGATCCTGGTGTTTTTGACAAAATGATGAAAAAAATGTGCGGTGAGAGATTCGTCGATGGAGAGCTCCCCGACCAAATTTTGAATAATCCAAAAAGTTTTCACAGACTTTCAGGTGTGGGCTTTCTCGGATTTAAAAGTGAAAGGCGTCAGCGAGCCGAGGAAAATATTGAGAGACTTAGTGAGGCAATGCAGAAGTATCTCCGCGCTACAGCAATTTGTAAGCATGATGCCATTGATCATCATCGGGAAGAGCAAGCGCGCTGCGGAACGCAGATCGATATGCCAAGTAAGACACTGCGGGAAGTTTTTGAATTTCCGATGGATATGCAGAAAGACATTTTCAAAGAGCTGCCTGAGCTGAAACAAGAACTTAGCGATTTTGTGAAGAAAGTTGAGAAGCGTCTCTCAGCGGAAGAACGGTGTGCTGTCAGCGATAAAAATCTTAAGAAACTTGCTGAGAGTGTTGGGGTATCAGAAAGTAAAGCAGAGCAAATGTTGAAAATTATTAATGGTGCAAAAGCAATTAATGAAGAAGTTCAGCAACAAGCGCAAGTCATCAAACTTCATCAGACGCAAAAAGTAATGTCTATGTAAGCTGATGAGGAAAAAATAAAATATATATCGTCATTGGGAGCTCGTATAAGACGGTACAAAGTAGAGATGATGTGCGTTGTTTCAGCACGGCGTGTTAACCTAAAAGAGAAAAAATCAACGCCGTGCTGATTTTGTAGTTATACAGGCCACATTTAGGGTTGGCGTTGCTTCTGCCATTCTTGATACAGACAACATTGAACAACGCGGACGGTCTTTTCATTCAAGCGCAATATAAAAAATGTGATATCGAATATGAAAAACGACAGTCCGGTTCTATAAAAGGACAGGGAAAGGGAGCTGTTCGTAATGGGTTTTCTGGGATAATATTCGGTAACTCTCAATCGATGTTTTGCAACATTGTGCAAAACAAGAAATATCGGTGCTAAGTTTTCAATACCGCTTTTATTAAACGCATCATAATCGCTGGAATGTGACTTACGCTTTCAATATTGTTGTATCTATGTAACTAAAAACAAGTATATATTTCTTCATCTGATACACAACGATTTGAGTATTATACGTTTTTTGCATTTTTTTGCAGTTTTGCGGGAAGAGAAGAAAAAACGAAACTGTGTAGTATAAAGCAGAGACGTGTGGTGGTGAATAAGCTGATTTCAGTGGGCAACGATACAGAGTAAAATTTCAGTGAAAAAGAATGACGCTAGCGTTTTTGTCAACTTGGTTAGGGCCAACATTTTCAGTTCTGAAATAGTTTCTAATGGAGTTTTTTTATGCTCTCTATTTCTCATTCGTTACCCCATCAGGTTTAACGGTCCCTTCTGTTGCAGCTATACCGGTTGGCCATCCTGGCTTTGCAATAAAAGCAGTATGGTCAAAGGATGTGGTGCTAAACGTATTTAGGATTTTTATTGCCGTGCGTTCTTACATTTGAACATACCTACTGCGCATCTTCATTGAGCTACATCATTGCTTTTTTATCTCAAATGCTCGTATTTTTGGAAAAAAATAAAAAAGCGGGGCTAGTGGTTTAATAGCTTAAGGCATAGCCCAGGCGTTATGCAGTATTCATGTGAGGACAATGTGAGACCTAGACATAATTTGGGAAAAAATATAGAAAATTTATAAGTATTGGTACAGTTAACAGTGGCTTTGTTGATTTTGAGAGAAAAGAAGAAAAACGTCAATAAACGGAAATGAAGAAGTTTTTTCACAATAGCTCCTTTCTAAGAAGGATGATACGGGGTTTAAAAAACAGCCATTAAGAAGGCGGTATGCAAAACAAAAGAAAGAGGTTACTGTCTCTTTCTTTTATTTGTTATTGCGAAATTATCATTTATCCGCTTTGGGCGATTTCCGCTGAAATCATATTTGAGCCGTTGTGACTTTCTTCATTTTCACGAGATTGAGGATAATCGCTGGACATCCACGTGTTATCATTTGATTTTCTTAGTGGAGCATTAGGACTTTCGGCGTCTTCCATTTTAGAGATAAAAATAGTGGACAAAAAAAACCGAGATTTTTGGTGCCCTATGAGCAGCATCTCATAACATTTCATAGACAGATTTAGCAAAAGATCAGGTCTCTCTAATTGACTGGTCCTCTCTGGGGGGGCTGCCATTCTTGAGTGTTTGCGACGACATCGAGCTTTTTCTCCACCGCTGAAAAGGTTTCTTGTCGTTTTAGAGGCATCCGCATTTTTGCTAGTTTACCCTATTTTTCTCCAGCATCTTCCTGGACTCTACCAAGGCATCTTAATCTTCTATTGAGTTTTTCTAATTTATTTCCAAATAAAGTCCTGGAAGTCGTGCTGATTGCGATTGCCGTTGCTACCTCCAATTAGCGTACCTCATACTGCCGCTTGAGACAGAAATGAAGCCAGAGACAATGTGAGAGATTGCTATTGTTCAGCATATGCAATTGAAGAAAATCCTACTGATATGTGTATTGATGCAGGATGTCCGTTGTAAGCCTGTGGTTGCAATGCTTTTGTCTCAGGGGTTAATACAACGAAAATGACAAAGACAAACGGAGTATTTGTGATCTTTTGTTGATTGTTGTGCCGCATTATGGAAATTTGAACGCCGCTCAGAACAGCATTTAGCAATGATGGTGGTTATCAGAACCGATTGTAAGCTTAATTTGCGCATTTTTTACGCGATATTACGAAATCACTTAAAAAATTGAACAAATATTAATAGCGAAAAAAAATGTAAAAAAACGTTGCACCATTTTCTGAGATATATGGCGCATTAGGTATCTTATGGAACTATGCGGTTAAACTAATATATGCATTTTATCAATGTTCAGTCTATTGAGTTTAATAGTTAGATCTAGTTAGCTGAACATTGATCATCGCATTGACATCGGCACTGTTTTCTAAAATGCAAGAAATTGCCCGCGTCGTCGACACGTTGGCGGAAGAAAACAACTCGCTTTTTAAATTAGATTTTGAAAAAAATTTTGTTTGTAAAAACAAAATACAACCACGCAATATAAATCTCCGACAAATCTATAATTTTGACCAATTAAGCTAACAAACAATTTATCGTCTGAGAAAAAGAAATAAAAGCATCTGGCAAATAAGGAGAGGGAAATGGAAAATTTGAGCCAATTTTTTTAGTGTGTTTTTACGTAAAACCGTATTTACCAAGATTTTTTCTTGTTTTCTGTATATCTGTGTAAGTGTATAATCGTTAAATCGTAAATAAAGAAATAAATAGATCTATAAGGCCAATGTTTACAAAGACATGATCTTTGATGTCATTGGCGTTTATGTTGTTTTCTAAAGTGCAAAAAATAATTCATATTATAAGAAGAGAAGCTTAAAAGTGATTTGCACGGTTTGCGGAAAAATGAACGAGATATAAAAAAATACTGAGGTAGAATAAGCTGAATTATGATCATCTTTCAAAAAAATTATCTCAAATGTCCATAAAGCATCCAACCAATACAAAATGTAGAAGCATTTAAAAGGCAAGTGTTGAAGAAAATCTCTTTCTTTTTGTTGAATTTTTGTTCACAAAACTAGAAAAATAAGATATGAACGCTAAAAATTAATCCGCGTGGTATTCGTTAAGAATCGATGCGCGGGATTATTTTTAAGGTTAACGTGCGAATTATAAAGGGAGTCGTTGTTTATGTCCAAAGAAGAGGTTTTGGAATTTTCTGGTGTTGTAACTGAGCTTCTCCCTAATGCCATGTTTCGCGTTAAACTGGAAAATGACCATGAAATCATCGCCCATACTGCAGGTAGAATGCGCAAGAATCGCATTCGTGTATTGGCAGGTGATAAAATTATGGTTGAAATGACCCCTTATGATTTGACAAAAGGACGTATCACTTATCGCTATAAGTAAGACGTGGTATTTTATTTTCTATGAAAATAGCGCTGTTGTTCAGGAATGCTGCTCCCATCCTTTCCAAAAGAAAAAATTATCTTTGGGACGGAAAAAAAGAAGTCGCCTGGAAGATCTAAGAAAAAGAGGCGGGGAGCTGTTTGCGAAAAAAAATCAGTGTTGCGAAAGCTCGTCTCGTGAGGGTGTAGTGTCGCTTTTGAGGGGGTTGATGTGGGTGTCTTGAGAGGAACTTGCGATGAAGAGTCGCATTCGGAAGAAGTTCAATTGGTGCTCGCTTCTGCTTCGCCGCGCCGGTTAGCGCTTTTGGCGCAAATTGGTCTGGATCCCCATCATGTCTTGGCAACAAATATCGATGAAACACCAAAAATAAGAGAACATCCCGCAAATCTTGCAAAGCGTTTGGCAAAGGAAAAAGCGCTGAGAGCACAAGAAATTTTGCTGTGGTGCAAGAAAAACAGAAAAGAAGAGTTCTCAGCGAGAAAAACTGTGATTTTAGCCGCCGATACCGTCGTTGCTGTCGGGCGTGTCATTCTTCCTAAACCAGAACAAGAAGATGAAGCTTACGAATGTTTGCGCTACCTTTCTGGACGTGTCCACGAAGTATATGGCGCCATTTGTGTGCTAAACGAATATGGAAAAAAAACTGTGAAGCTAATCGAAAGCCACGTCCGTTTTAGGCGGTTGACCTCTGCTATGATAGATGCTTATCTTGCGTCTGGAGAATGGAAAGGAAAAGCAGGCGGATACGCTATTCAGGGAAATGCGGGTGCTTTCGTTGTTCATATTGCTGGCTCATATTCCAATGTGGTTGGTTTGTCATTAGCTGAAACAATGGATCTCCTTACAGCTTATCGCTTTCCCGTTCTCACAAATTGGACTAAAGAGATCGTGGCTTGAGAAAAGCTCAGCAAAAACAAATAAACAAAACAAAAATATCAGAAAAAATGAAAAATGGCGCGAATAAACGATTAGGGTGCAATAAATGCCAAAAGAGCCAGGTACAACACAAACAGAGGTAGCTACAAAATATCCTCCACGTCCTTGCCCAATTTGTGGTCAAATGTCTCGGCAAGATGCTTATCCTTTCTGCTCAACAAGATGCCGCGCATTGGATCTTAACCGGTGGCTTTCAGGCGCTTATATCTTGCCACCCCCACCGCAAAAAGCAGATGAAGAAGAATAAAAGAAAGCAGAAAATGTTAAGAGCTGGAAGGGTCAGTGTTGAAGGTCATCCGTGGAATAGAGTGGTCAATGCTAAAGGAAACTGAGCACTTAAAGCCAATAAAAAGCTCGGTTTTTGAAACTGAAAAAAATAAGTGAGATCAAGAAGGGCAAAGATGATGTTTCCTGAAATCAGGAAGATCCCGGTTCATTGAAGTTCAACACGGTTTCGCCAGCCTCAGGGTAAGGACCGCACTTGCTGATATGGTCTTGCAAGAAAACCAAAAACAGCCCCAGAAAAGTGGCTGTACAGAACGTGTCTAGTTTTATAGAAAGCGAGAAATTCAAGGGCATTATATATGTTTTAAAGGGGCAGGTGCAATTTCAAATTAAGGATATGGATCACCCCGTATCTATATTTATTTTACAAAAATATCGTTGTGTAGCAGCCGTGTTAGATGCTCTTTGAGCAATGCGGGATTTTACGCAGACATGAAAGCGGAAGCAACAGGTTTAAGACTATAAGTTAACCTTGAGGGACTTAATAAAAAAATTCGGCTGTTTCATCTGCACAATAAGGTGTTATGCAAAAGGAAAATATCTTTCTTAAAGTTAAAAACAAAACAAGTGGTCGGGCTGTGTGAAAAGTTGAAACCTTGTCTAAAACATCAATGGTAAGGAAAACGTTGAGAAAACTTTTCGCCACTTAGAAAACTGAATAACGGAAAACTGAATAATGCAAAAATAGGGACGGAAAAGTATACCTTGAAGAAAAATATACAGTCAATGCGTTCTCAAAAGTAAAAACTCACCCACTTTTCGCTTTTCGTTGTTTGAAGCAAATTCAAAAACTACCTTTTACTTTTTGATCGCATTTTTTTCTAAAGTTGTTCAAAAATTAGCCTTTAAGCTCACAAAAAATTCCTGTGAGTAAAATTTAAACTCGAAAATAAGGCGCCCTTTACTGTGCATTTCAGTAAATCGAGGAAGTGCCGTTGATTGTGGTTTTATTCCGTCTTTTCTCATTGTTTATAAAATTTTGTGTCAAATGATATCGGGAAAAATTAAGCCTCTACTACGAAAAACAAAATAAGACGTTGCTAATTCTCTTGAGTTAAACATCGTGTTTTTTCTTTTCCCGCTAAGGCCTATTTCGCCACAATTACTCCTTATTTGTTGAATCATTCCTCTTGTACTATCTCTCGTCGAGACCCATATTCATTTTGGAAATGTGGTTGTTTCCGTGCTGCACCGTTTGCTCCGTAGGGCCGGAGGATGGAGGCCTTTGCAAAGGTCTTTGGAGAGTGAAGTAAAGGGTGGTGGCGGTTACGAAAGGAAAAAAAATGAACCTGGAAAAATATAGTGAACGTCTTCAAGGCTTTTTGCAATCAGCGCAAAATAACGCCCTCTCTCGTGACCATCAGCAATTTATGCCAGAGCATCTCCTCAATGTGATTTTGGAGGATCCCCAGGGATTGGCTGCCTCTTTGATTCAAAGAGCAGGGGGAGATCTTTCACTTATCCGGAAAACGCTCAAGGACGCCCTCGATGCTCTTCCACAAGTTCAAGGAGGAAATGGGCAGCTTTATCTATCTCAGCCCTTGGCAAAAGTCTTCTCTACGGCAGAGAATATCGCACAAAAAGCCGGAGACCAATTTGTAACCGTAGAGCGAGCTCTACAAGCGCTGCTTATGGAAAATACCGCAAAAACAGCCGACATTTTAACAAAAGCAGGCGTAACTCCGCAAGCGCTTAACCAAGCAATTAACGCTCTTCGTAAAGGAAAAACAGCAACAAGTCCACGTGCTGAGAGCCAGTATGATGCCCTTAAAAAATATGCTCGTGATTTGACAAAAGATGCACGGGAAGGAAAACTTGATCCCGTCATCGGACGAGAAGAAGAAATCCGCCGAGCCGTTCAAGTTCTTTCAAGGCGGACAAAAAATAATCCTGTTCTCATTGGAGAGCCCGGTGTGGGAAAGACAGCAATCGTTGAAGGTCTCGCACTGCGAATTATTAATGGCGATGTGCCAGAAACACTGCGCGATAAACAGCTGTACGCGCTGGATATGGGCGCGCTCATTGCTGGGGCAAAGTATCGAGGTGAATTCGAAGAACGATTAAAAGGGGTCTTGGCTGAAGTGCAAGCCGAAAGTGGGCAAATCATCCTCTTCATTGATGAACTACACAACCTCGTTGGGGCCGGAAAGTCCGATGGCCCTATGGATGCTTCCAATCTCCTGAAACCCGCTCTCGCACGAGGAGAACTCCATTGTGTCGGTGCGACGACTTTAGATGAATATCGTAAATATGTTGAAAAAGATGCCGCCCTCGCACGGCGTTTCCAGCCCGTCTTCGTGTCTGAGCCAACCCTCGATGATACAGTCTCCATTCTACGAGGCATTAAAGAAAAATATGAACAACACCACAAAGTGCGATTAGCAGATAGCGCTTTGATTGCTGCCGCGCGCTTATCTAATCGTTATATTACAGACCGTTTCTTGCCCGATAAAGCCATCGATCTGATTGATGAAGCTGCAGCGAGATTACGTATGCAAGTCGATTCAAAGCCAGAAGAGCTCGATGTGGTCGATCGGCGAATCTTACAGTTGAAAATTGAGCAAGAGGCCTTGAAAACAGAGGTCGATCCAACAGCAAAAGAGCGCTTAAAAATCGTACAAGACGAGCTTAAAACATTAGAACAACAATCTGCAGAAATGACAAGCGCTTGGCAGGCCGAAAAGCAAAAATTAGGACACGCAGCAGACCTGAAAAAACAGCTCGAAGATGCTCGTAATGCTTTGGCTATCGCTCAGCGAAATGGGCAATTCCAGAAAGCAGGAGAACTCGCTTATAGCGTCATTCCTGAACTCGAAAAACAATTGAGTATTGCTGAAAATGACGACCAACAAAGCAGTTTCGTCGAAGAAACTGTCACCGCTGAGCATATTGCACGTATCGTTTCAAGATGGACGGGAATTCCCGTTGATCGTATGCTGGAAGCAGAAAGAGAAGCTTTGCTGCGTATGGAAGACGAAATCGGAAAACGTGTCGTGGGGCAAGGTGAAGCCGTTCAGGCTGTGGCACGCGCTGTACGACGCGCGAGAGCAGGGTTGCAAGATCCAAATCGACCCATCGGATCATTCATGTTCCTAGGTCCAACAGGTGTCGGGAAAACCGAATTAACTAAAGCACTCGCCGCTTTCTTGTTCCAAGATCCTAATGCAATATTACGTATTGATATGTCCGAATATATGGAAAAACACGCCGGTGCACGCCTCATTGGGGCACCGCCTGGGTATATTGGTTATGAAGAAGGAGGCGTGCTGACAGAGGCTGTGCGCAGAAGGCCGTATCAGGTCATTCTGTTCGATGAAATCGAAAAAGCGCATCCCGATATTTTTAATCTCTTGCTCCAGGTCCTTGATGAAGGGCGATTAACAGATAGCCAGGGAAGAACCGTTGATTTCAGAAACACTTTACTCATTATGACTTCAAATTTGGGGGCTGAGTTCTTAACTGCTCTGCCCGAAGGACAAGAAATCGATCAGGCAAAAGATGATGTTATGAAGGTCGTAAAAGCATCTTTCCGGCCAGAGTTTCTTAACCGTATTGATGAGATCATTCTGTTTCAGAGATTGCAGCGCGATGATATGGAGGCAATCGTTGATATTCAAATACAACAATTGCAAAATTTGCTCAATGAACGAAAAATAACTCTACATATCAAGCCAGAAGTAAGGCAGTTCATCGCTGATAAAGGATATGATCCCGTCTACGGAGCCCGACCTCTCAAACGGGTGATACAAAAAGAAATTCAAGATCCGCTCGCCGAGAGCATCTTGTTTGGAAAAATTCACGATGAAACGGATGTCACAATCGTAAAAGAAGGTGATCGTTTGAGCTTTCATTCAGAAAAGCAAACCGGAAATAGTGCGTAAGAAAACAGCTGTCGACAATAAAACTTGACAAGGTTAATCTAAAAAGGTACCATTATACCACAATCGGTTTTTTTCGCCTTAACGTTGGGTTTTGTGCCGGGCGCGTTCCCGTTGTGTTTGTTTTTCCAAGTTGTTTGTCGGGGTCTCCGTGTGCGTGTCCAGAGGTCAGAACGCTGATGTTCTGGTTTGGTTGCGGCGCTGGTGTCCGTTCTGGAAAAAGGAACCGAAGCAGCTGGTGTTTTTGTGTGTCGTGGAAGAATCCGCACGTCGGTGGTACGCGGTGGGAAGGTGTTCCTTCCGTTTCGTTTTCGGGCGTGTTTTGTGGGGTCGTTCCATCAGGTGGGTTGTTCCTGTTTCTCTCCTCTGTGTGTTCTTTTTCGAGCGAACGGCAGGGTGCGCGCACGCTTCTTTTAAAAAATGATCTGCAATCTCGATACAAATGGTGAAATAGCGGACAATAAGGGCAGGTCATGGTTGTGTGCGTTAAAAAAATAGACACAAAGCTATTGAGCATGATGGTAATTGCCGGAAACTCACGCCAGATGGTTGGACGGATTAATCAGAAGTAAGATGAAAAAGCCGCGGTGTTGGAGTCGGTCGGTGAGTAGGCCTGGCCAGGATTGCGGTTCACTTGGAACTGTGTTTCCGATTATGTGAGTCATCTTATCGATTATCAAAATATTTCGCTGATCCTTGCGCAAGAAAATGAGCTATCACTTATTTAAAGGGACACAATGGTAAAAAATGAAAAGTGCCTTTCTTTACGTAAAAGAGGACGGTCGAAAGGGGCGTTAAATAAATCAACGAAACGCTTTAATGAAGCTCTTCTTACTGCTGCAGAGCAGGCGGGGTCCCAGTATGGGGATGATGGGCTTGTGTCTTATCTGCAGTATCACGCACTTAATAACCCTGTGCCTTTCTTTTCGCTGCTTGCGAAGGTTTTGCCTTTACAAGTGACTGCAGAAGCTGGAGGTAACGTCAAAACAATTTCCCGTATCGAGATCGTTCCGGTCGATTCAAAAGATATGACGCCAGGTGAACGATGACGCTCTACGACCGCGATGTTGGAAGGCTGTGGGTGGTGCCAGAGAAACTTCGGTGGTCTTTAGTGATACAAAATAGTTTCATGGCTCTTGAATATCATAACAGCTGAGCATTTCGATGTGCCATTTTTTGCATATATCAATATTCACGTGCCAATGTTTGTTGTCATAAAAAATTGATGAGGGATACGGAAGTTTTACTTTGCGTGGATAGAATTTTATGTAGCTGGTCAGTTTAGTCTGTATGGGAAAAGCATGGCCAAGAAAATTTCTTTTGGTACAGAAAAGACTCCCACCTGCAACGTTTTTTAAAAATCTGCTCCCAAAACGCTTTAGAAGAAATTCTATTCCTTAATCGGATAATCTTAGTTTTAAAATGACAACTGCTCAAGTCGCTCTTATTCCAAAATTGATCCCTGTTTTTTCTGGGAAAGCCGATGTGCGCGCCGCTTGGGGAGGCCGAGGATCTGGAAAAACGAGATCCTTCGCCACGATGACCGCTGTTATCGGATATCGGCACGGAAAAGCCGGTGAGAAAGGTATTATTCTGTGTGCGAGACAATTTCAAAATTCACTCAGTGAAAGCTCATTGGAAGAAATTAAGCGTTCCATAGAATCTCACTCTTTTCTACGGGATTATTATGAAATCGGCGACAAGTATATCAGATCAAAGGATGGACGAATTGTCTACGTTTTTGCCGGTCTGGATCGAAATATTGCAAGTATTAAATCGATGGGACGTATCTTCCTTTGCTGGGTTGATGAGGCTGAGCCTGTTACTGAAGCAGCTTGGCAGACTCTTATCCCCACATTACGCGAGGAAGGAGAAAATTGGAACGCAGAGTTATGGGTAACGTGGAACCCCTGCCGAGAAAATGCACCCGTGGAAAAACGTTTTCGAAATGTGGATGATCCCGATATCAAGGGCGCTGAGATAAATTGGAGAGATAACCCACGATTCCCAGAAAAGCTTAATCGAGATCGAAAAGCAGATTTAGAAAAAAGACCTGAACAATATAACCATATTTGGGAAGGAGGGTATCTTCAATCTGTTCAAGGGGCATATTATCAAAAAGCTCTACTGGAAGCAGAGCAAGAAGGACGCATTACTACGGTGCCACGCGACCCCTTGATGCAGATCAAAATCTTTTGGGATATCGGTGGGACAGGGGCAAAGGCTGACGCTACCGCTTTGTGGGTGGCGCAATTTGTGGGACGTGAAATCCGTGTTCTCGATTATTATGAAGCTCAAGGACAGCCCTTGTCTGAGCATATAGGGTGGATATTTCAGAGGGGATACGATAAGGGGATGATGATTTTGCCCCATGATGGTGCTACAAAAGATCGCGTCTATAATGTAAGTTTTGAAAGTGCCCTTCAGCAAGCTGGTTTGCAAACAAAAGTTATTCCTAATCAGGGAGCAGGCGCTGTTAAAATGCGCATCGAAGCTGTAAGACGGTTGTTTCCTGCCATATGGTTTAATCGTGAAACAACAAAAGCAGGGCGAAAAGCACTCGCGTGGTATCATGAAAAACGAGACGAACAGAGAAATATTGGATTAGGCGCTGAACACGATTGGGCTAGCCACGGAGCTGATAGCTTCGGGCTTCTATGCCTTGCCTATGAACAACCAACATTTCGACCGAACAAAAATTCTTACCGAGCTCCTCAGCATTCTCAAACTTCATGGATGGCTTTTTAATGAATAATTCTGCAGATTCTTCAAATAAATTAGAGACAATTGAATATCAGGCTCTCTTTAAAAAACTCGTCGGCTGGTATCAAGAGGATATCGCTCATGTCGAGAAATGGCGGAAAAATGCCCAAGAAGACTACGATTTTTATAATGGACGTCAATGGAATGAGCAAGATATCGCCGCGCTCAGAGAGCAAAATAGACCGGTTATGACTTTTAATCGTGTCGCACCTTTGGTCAATGCCGTGATTGGTACAGAGCGTAATAATAAGAGACAAGTGCAATTTATTCCACGACAAGAAGGTGCAGCATTTGCAAATCAAATATTAACTGGTGCCGCTGAATGGTTTCGTGATGAAGCTGATGGTGAATATGAAGATTCTGACGCCTTCCAAGACGCTATCATTTGTGGAATGGGTTGGACCGATACCAGGCTGGATTTTGAAGAAGATCCCCAGGGAAAACCAGTCATTGCACGATTAGACCCTATGAAAATGGTTTGGGATGCGAGCGCTATTAAACCAAATCTCACAGATGTGCAGCATGTGTGGTATATCGATGAAAAACCCCTTGATGTCGCTCAAGAAATGTTTCCATCTCTACATTGGAGCGATCTTAATGCTGATTGGGTTAAGCATAACGCCCCTTTTTATCAAACTAGCGATAGCAATATGCAAGGCTACGGACAAGATCTTGGCGAAATAGATAGCCGCCAGAAGCCAAAAATGGTCACATTGGCCGAATGTCGATGGTTCGAGCGGGAGGTTGTTTACAAGGTCCTTGATCCACAAACAGGAAAATTTATCAATCATTCTGAACAAGAATTTCAAAAATTAAGCCAAGAGTTTCCCTATATCCAAGCAACGAGAATGACAAAAAAAATTGTCAAACGAGCTTTTTTGGGGAAAAGGTTACTCGACGTGCCGGACAAGCCTCTCGTCCCCCCAAACCAATTGGGTTGGGAGTGTATTACGGGATATTTTGATAAACTAAGCCGCCAATTCTATGGAATTGTTAAACCAACAAAAGATCCTCAACGCTGGGCTAATAAATATTTTAGTCAAGTGATGCATTTGCTCAATAGCCAATCAAAAGGCGGGATTATGGCAGAGAGAGACGCTTTCGATGATGATCGACAAGCCGTAGAAAGTTGGGCAAGAGCAGACAGTATTACCTGGCTGAAAAGTGGTGCTGTTGCGGGGGGAAGAATTCAACCAAAACCTGTGGCACAATTCCCACAAGGATTTTTCCAACTTTTCAATGAAGCAAAGGGCGCTATTACACAGGTAACAGGACTGTCTCACGAGTTTATTGGAACGCGCGAGGTGAATCAACCAGGAATTTTGGAAGAGCAACGACGCCAATCTTCTCTCAATTTGCTTGCTTCATTCTTTGACGGTTTACGTCGATACAGGCAACGACAGGGAAAAATTATCCTTTATCTCATTCAAAATTATCTCTCTGACGGGAGATTGGTACGAATTGCTGGAGAGGAAAATGCACAATATGTACCGTTAACACGAGAGGTGATCACAAATTTGGAATACGATATCGTGGTCGATGATGCACCGACAAGTCTCAACGAAAAAGAACGAACGTTTGCTATTATTATGCAATTGCTGCCTTTGATGCAAAGTTTTACAACACCAGATATCATTCTCGATCTTTTGCATTATTCTCCTTTGCCAGCATCGCTCCTTCACAAAATTGCTGTAAAAACGCTTAAGCAGGATCAACCTCAACAAGAACAGTACGATTCTTCCGTGCAAAGTGGAAACCCAGCAATGAAACAGAGCCTAGATAATGGAGGACAACACAGTGCAGGTGTTGGAATACAACAGGCAATGCAAGCCATTTTGCAAATGGCAAATGCTCAAAAATAAGCCGCTTAATTTAAAAATATATCCACCATATTGCTGAAAAAAAGAAGGTCAACCTCATGGATCAAGAATACTTAACGCCAGAAGAACAAAACCAATTGGAACAAGATATTCCGCATCAAACGCAAGAGGAAAAAGTTTATCAGAAGGAGAAAAATGCCGGGGAAAAAGCGCTTGAAGAAAACTCACAAGGGTCGGATACAATAGATCAACAACACCAAGAATGCGCGCTGCAAGAAGATGAACAAAAAACGCAGAAGGGAGAGAGCCCCCCAGATCCGCAAAAAGACTTCATGGGATATATGCGATGGTTGGGAGAAACACTACACAAACAAGGCTTGTTGAATACACAACAACAGTTAGAGCAGAAAAATGCCCCCGAAGAACAACAGCTGCATGCGTTTTACAAGCAATCTGTCGCCGCTGTTAAACAAAAGCATCATGATTTTGATAATGCTGCCGATTTTATTTATGATATGCGTGCTAACCAATTGGCCGCTCTCTCTTCAATTTATCCAGAAATGGCCGATCAAAAAGTCGTGGATACAATTATCGGTAATGAATTAAAGCAAATTTTGCAGTGTTGTGCACAAAAAAATAAAAATCCTGCTGAGGTGATTTACTCTATCGCACAAAATATTGGATACAATAACCCTGACAGTAATACTGCCGAAAATTTGCGCGAAAAGCATAATTCTGCGCGTACACTCGCTGCCTATAATGGTTTGACCACAAACGGTCCTATGGCCTTGGATATGCTCGATAAAATGTCAGAGGCAGAATTTAGTACGTGGATGAGCGATCCAAAAAATAAAGCTACCTTTGACCATTTGATGCAAGGAGGACGGTCTGACTGAAAAAGTCATGAGAGATGATCTTTGAAAGAGGTACACGTCGAGCTTATGGTTCAAAAAAACAATATCCAAGAAGCTCATCTTCGACACTAAATGCTCTGAGAAAAACTTTGCCAAGAAGAAAAACAAAAAAACTCCCTTAAAAGAAGAAGGACTCCTTGGTTAAAGATCTCATACAAAAAAAGAAATTAATCCACAGTTCGAAAAATAAAAAATGTGGACAAGCAGCGATCGGCAATTTGCCGATTTTTTTTATGCCAATAATCTGAAGAGGAAAAAATGACAACAAGCTATATCGGAGTAAATGACCAAAAGGCCGTGTGTATATGGTCTAAACTTTTGAATCAGGAAATTTCAAAGGCCATCCCTATTGCTTCACTGATTGGGAAAGACTCCAACAGTATCATACAGCTGAGAGATGAAGCGAGTAAAGCGAATGGTGATTCAATTAGCTTTAATTTACGCACGCAACTATATGGCAATGGGATAAGTGAAGAAGACGAGCTGGAAGGCAACGAAGAACATCTGCATTTTTTAAGTGATAGGGTGGTCATTAACGAACTTGCTCATGCTGTACGCGTTAAAAACGAGGGCACTATCGACCAGCAGCGGGTTATACACGACCTGCGTACAGAGGCCAAAAATGCTTTGGTTGATTGGTATACAGATCGTTTAAGCATGATGTTTTTCATGCATGTTTGCGGATATACACCGGACGCACTGGAGTTTGAAGGACGAAACCTCCAACTCTCTCCCGTTCATTACGGATTTAATAAACCAACGGCACCAACCAGTAAACGCATAATTCGACCCAATGACAAAATGGCAGATGAAGAGTTAGACAAAAACGATGTTTTTGATCTTCAACTCATCGATAAAGCGGTTGAACGAGCTAAACTCGCAAATCCTAAAATTAGGCCTGTGCGCGTTGATGGTGAAAATGTTTACGTGCTTTATTTGCATCCGACGCAGGTCACGCAGTTGCGGACCAACACAGACAGAGGGCAATGGCTCGACATTACTAAGGCTGGCTATAACGGAAGCCGCGGGAAAAACCCCATTTTTGATGGGTCGCTTGGTATGTATAATGGCGTCATTTTGCGCGAGGCGGAACATATAACTCAAGGTGTCGTATCAAGCACAGAAGATGAGGTTCCGGAAAGTATGCCCAGCACACGCCGTGCCGTCCTGCTCGGGGCACAAAGTGCTGTGATTGCTTTTGGAAAAGATCGGGGGTCGACACGCTACAAATTGGTAGAAGGGCTGTTTGACTATGAACGCGAATTTGGTGTCGCTGCAAGAACCATTATTGGCATGAAAAAAACGCGATTTGATTTCTCTGATATGGTAGATGAGGGAGAAGTACAGGATTTCGGGACAATTGTGATCACAACTTACGCAGAACCCGTTTAAAAACTTTTCAGAAAAGTATAGCAAAGAACGTGCAATCACAAAATATCGAAGTAAGGCCCAAAAAAAACAACTATGTTCATAGTTGAAAGGACTTTATGATGGCAAAAAAACTTCTCAAACGAGTGTCGTTTGGGAAGTGTTGCGTGCTTGATCGCTACCCGCAACATCCTCCTCCGGGAACTCCCGTTTTGAGGGATGATTAACAAAATGTCAGTGACAAATTCAATATTTGAGCCAGTGATCGTCAAAAACGACAGCGCTTTTGACCATGTGAAATATGCATAAAGGAAGTACACAGGAAAAGCTGTCAATGAAAACTGATAAAAACGCCGAAACTAATTTATCTCAAAAAGCAAAGGCGCGGATTGTAAACAATCCGCTCTTTAGTAATTTTTACGTCACTAAGCTTAAGAGGGGAAAATGCAAAAAAATCACGTAAAATTAAATGACCAAAAAGTTTCGTCTGTACGATCTAAATTGTTGAGCAAGGAAATTTCAAAAATTATGCCTATCGCTTCATTGATTGGTAGAGACTCCAACAGCGTCATACAATTAAAAGAAGAAACTAATAAAGAAAGTGGCGATGCGGTTATCTTTAATTTACGTGGGTACTTGCGTCACAACGGAGAAAATGATTCCGATCGTATTAAAGACAACGAAGAATATTTGTACTTTATAAGCGATCGTGTGGCTATCGACGAGCTTTCTCATGCTGTGCGCGTTCAAAGTGACGGAACTGTTAACCAATATACCATACGCGACTTGCGCTCAGAGGTCGAAAACGCATTAGTCGATCGGCATGCAGACCGTTTAACCACGATGTTCTTCTTTCACGTTTGCGGATATACAGCGAATTACATAGATATTGGACATGAAAAAATCATGCTCAAACCTGTCCATTATGGATTTAATAGGCCAACACCACCGACCGATAAACGCATTATACGACCTAATGGAAAAACCGCAGACGGAGATTTGGACAAAAATGATATCTTTGATCTCGAACTTATCGATAAAGCTGTTGACCGCGCTAAACTCGAAAATCCAAAAATAAAACCGGTGCGTGTAGGGAGGGAAAATCTTTATGTGCTTTATATGTACCCAACGCAGGTCGTCCAATTGCGCAACAGTACGGAAAAAGAGCGATGGATCGAAATTACTAAAGCACAATATCATGGGAACCGCGTAAAACACCCTCTCTTAGATGGGGCTATTGGTATATATAATGGAGTCATTTTGCACGAAACTGAGTGTGTTACCGCGGGTATACAGCTTGGTGAAGATGATGGAGGAACTCCCGTGCAAAATGTGCGTCGTGCCGTTCTACTTGGAGCACAAAGCGCGATTATGGCCGTTGGAAAAAATCGTGGAGAAGCAGACTATCAATTGGTGGAGCGAGTTTTCGATCATGATCGCGAATTTGAGGCAGTTGCGAAAATCATCATTGGCATGAAAAAAACGCGCTTTAGTATCTTTCCGAAGTATGTGCAAGATGTGATGTCAATGAGCGAGACAAGCAAGCAAGATTTCGGGACGATCGTGCTCCCAACTTGGGCAGAGACTATCTAATACTATCCAGAAAATTTTTAACCCTTCTTCCGGAAAAAACAATTTTGTTCAGAGAAGAAAAAAAACGCTACTCAAAATGGCGAAACACTGAAAATAAGGATTATGGTGCTTTATGTCTGTTCCATCCAACAAGGTTACACAACAAGATCAGTCCAAGATTTTTACCCGTATGGTCGCGCTCATTCAAGATGAAGTCGATGACACAACAGCTGAATATGTCGTTCAAATTCAAGATTCAATTTTTACTGCTTTGAGGCTTTGCAAAATGGAGCCGTTCTTCTTCAGTAAAAAAAAGGAATCAATATTGAAAACACAAGGTGGAAAAACATGGTACGGACAACAAGAAGGACTATTGGTCGATTCAGAAAAGGATATTGAGTCCGCTTTTTTAGAAAAAAACTCTACAACGCAGGTGCAGTTGCTTTATGAAACTCCAAAAATCTTAAAGAAAAAATACGGAGAAACGCCACCGCAGGGAACACCCCTCTTTTATACATATATGGATAAAAAAATAGGGCTTTTTCCAACGCCAAAAAGTAGCGTAATCGTGCGATTCTCTCATGCCGCCATACGATTTTGTGAGAAAAATGTTATTCCAGAAGATGATCCATGGATGCTCTACGCATTCGATCTGATTAAAGCACGCGCAAAATATGAGCTTTATAAAAATATCCTCAAAGATCCTGAATATGCTGCCGTTTCTTTTAATGATTTTCAAGAACAACTTAAGGCTTTACGCATAGAGACGTCCAACAGAAAAAATGCATCAAAAATTATTTCAATGGGGTTCTGAATGGCTTTTTTTCCAATCGCCGATTATCGACCAGATGTTGCCGATATTAATAGCGCCTTTACCAATGAGCTTACCAATGTACTGCCAGCTGATGGGTCTTACATCCCCATGCCAAGCTTCGTACCATTCGCGAAACCTTGCCCTGACAATATTTTAAGCGCTATCGCTGTTAAAACAAAGTCCGGCGTATCAATTATAGCTGGAGCAGAAAAAAAAATTTACATGCTCAACAATACAACGATGCAATGGAACGATATTAGTAGAGAAAAAGAGCCGTATCTCGCCAATATCGATGCACCTTGGTCTTTCGCTTTGTTTGGTGATCAGGTCATCGCTGTTAATTCCAATGATAGACCTCAAGTTATCAATCTTGTCAATAATGACGGCAAATTTAGAAATTTAGGGGGAAATCCACCACGAGCCGGGATCGTTAGGGTGTGGGGAGATTTCGTTTGTTTGATGAAATTGACTGAGCATCCAAGGCGCGTTCATTGGTCTGGTTTAAATGATGCCGAATTCTGGACTGTTGGAAAAAAAAGCTGCGATTACCAAGATTTCCCTGATGGTGGATTTGTACAGGGCTCAACTGAAACAACAAATCCAATCATCTTTATGCGTTCGGCAATTTACGCTGGATCGTTCATTCCTGGATCTAAAATGATCTTTAGCTTCCAGAAAATACACGATAAACGTGGTGTAAAAAATCCTGAATCTATCGTTTGTCGAGGAAATTTTTCTTTCTTTGCAGATGAAGGCGGGTTCTATCAGATAACAAATGAAGGACAGATTATACCTATAGGTTTTGAAAAAG
Source organism: Bartonella numerosa (assembly GCF_037070845.1). NCBI lineage: Bacteria > Pseudomonadati > Pseudomonadota > Alphaproteobacteria > Hyphomicrobiales > Bartonellaceae > Bartonella > Bartonella numerosa. Next base: position 15,881 of record NZ_JAYMZI010000009.1, on the reverse strand, counting down.
TGGATCGGACCATAATGACAAAAATTAGCAATAGTAGCAGTGGCCTGTCGACTTTATTTGCCGCCATCGATGGCGTTTATAATCGTGTTTATTGGATAATTGCAGGAGATGATGCTGTAAAAGAGCGCCTCTTACTCATTTATGATTGGGGATTGCAAAAATGGACCAAAGCGATTTTGAAAATCAAAATGATTTTGCCAATCTTCTTATCAAGCGTAACGTTAGAGGGACTTGATGAAGTCTCGAAGAATATTGATGATTTATCTTTCTCTCTTGACAGTAAGATTTGGAAAAATGAATCCCCTATTCTTGGTGCCTTTGATAACCAGGGCAGGCTTGGATCTTTCTCCGGTAAGCCTATGGATTGTGTTGTGACATCGCAAGAAATGGGGCAGACAAACGGCAGGATGACACGGGTTAAAGATATTATGACACAGGTCAATAGCGGAGAGTTTTATTTGTCTGTCGGAGTACGTTTGCGTCAATCTCTTGAAGAAAAAGTAATTTGGCTTCCAGAAAAGCAGCCGTCTTATAACACTGGGAAAATCCATTACCGCGTGAGGGCACGGTTTTATCGCTTTAAGTTGCGAATCCCAGAAGGAGCTAACTGGTCTCATGTTACGGGATTTGATGTGGAATTAAAATCTGCCGGAGTGCGTTGAGAACGTCTTCTGATTCAAAAAAACAAGCAGTGCATTGAGCATTTCCCCATATCAAAGGGCGAGGAAGGTGGGTCGTACTTTGTAATCATCCATTTGGTTAAATGAAAGGGGATAAAAATAAGATCATGATACAGAAACAAGACGGACAAAATCCCTATTCTCTCCATCTTACCAATTTGTGGACGTGGGAAAAAATAATACGCTACAAAAATTGTATCAATTCGGCTGTCACAAAATACGCAAAGAAATTTCCAGATGATGTGTGCTTACATACCATGGCTCGAGAAATCGCAATGGGACAAACGCAATTATGGGTCATCTTAAAAAATAATATCAAATTTACTGCTTTTGTGATCACCAAAATTGAAGTGACACACACGGGAAAAAAACGTGTCATTATTTTGGATTTAGCCGGGGAGGGCGGGGTGAAATTGGTTAAATTAATTGAGCAAATCGAAGAGTGGGCGCGCGCAATTAACGCTGATGAAATGCTTATGCTTGGAAGGTCTGGGTGGGCCAAAGCGCTCGCTCATCACGGCTATTCTCGTAATTCTATCCATTATAGAAAGGTTTTGGTTGCATGAGAAAAAAAGTAACACCACAGATTCAAACGAAAACGCAAACAAATGCTCCGCCTATATGGGCAGAAGATATCTTAAAAACAGCCAGTGCTCAGGCGCTCGACCTTTTTAATAAAGGAGTCGGCGGTAATGTTTACCAAGGTGAGCGCATAGCCGGATTGAGTGATATAACAAAAAATGCAATCTCAGGATTAAAAAAGGCTGCCGATCAATACAATAATCCGGCATTGATGGGCGTGTTGAACGCTCCAACACAAAGTGCAACAAATCTCTCTAATATGGCAAAGGGAAATCTCATTGGAGGGAATAGCAAATTTGATATCGCACTGCAAAATGCGCTCAATAAAACCTCTGATGCTATTAATCAATCTGTTGCAGGAGCTGGGAGGTACGGGTCTGGTGCACATGCTGGGGTGCTCGCCGATGAACTCGGTGCATTGGCAACAAATGCTAGCGCACAGCAATATAATCAAGATGTCAGAAATATGATGAATGCAAACCAGATGATCGACAATTCTTGGCGTGATCAAATAAATGCTGCAAATGCTTTCTTTCAAGGACAGAGCAATGCCCAGAACAACGCTTTGAAGAGCGGGGTGATACAAGATACTGCACGCCAAAATGCATTAGATTCTCAATATCAAAAATGGATGGAAGAAGATAATAAAGACTGGAATAAGTTGGAACGGTTGTTGCAAGCAGGAAAGCAGGCCGCGGGAAATTACGGAACAACGTCGGCTCAATCAGTGACAGAGTCCCCAGTTATGAACGATTCATTAAATGATGTACAACGGTTGCTGGGATTGGTGGGAGGAATTTTGGGACTTTCTGATGCAAGAGCAAAAGAAAATATCGTGCCAGTAGGAAAGAAAAACGGTTACCCGCTTTATACGTTTAATTATAAGGGATGTTCGCAACGCTATTATGGCGTCATCGCTCAAGAAATTCTGCGTTTAAATCCAGAAGCCGTGCATATGGACAAAAAAACAAAGTTATTGCATGTCGACTACAGTAAGCTTGGTTTTAAAATGAAAAAAGTCACAGTGCCTAAACGCAAAATCTTTTCCTTCTTTCCCAATTTCTTTAACCGACTTTGTTCTTTAAAAAAAACCGTAACATAGAGGTGAAACTATAATCGATTGGGAAGCCACTATCCAAAAATCGCTGCGTTAATGAATACATAAATTAGGGGGGAGAATAGTTCACGAGATTTGTAAATTGGGCTATCTTGTGACGGAGAAGTTCGTAAAAAAATCTTTGTTGGAAGATTACGACAGGCCCAGCGGTGAGCTGTGCGTGACGGGTGAAGGGGTGGTGTCTGGTCCCTGAACTCATATGACTTCCCGACCCTTCTTCTTAGAATGGTTGGTGCTGTGAGTTTGAATCTTAGGACAGAAGATAAATTTAGAATGCTCATTCACAGAGCAGCGAAAATGATTCGCTGTATATTAAAGCACCAGGAAGCCTTGCATAAAAAAATTCTAGTCTACCGATAATGGGGGGATGGAAAAACCGAAAACCCTACCTCCCGATGAACTCAATTTCATCTCTTTTCAAAATTCGTACCCAGATTCTGTAATCACCTTTACCGCGAAAAAATGCCTAGGTAAGTGGTATTTCTCAGAAAAAATATGCAAACTCTGCTGACTCTGCTGATTGACTAAATATCAGGATGAGGTGATATGTGCACAAATATCCGCGGCTTGAATGCTCTGGAACTCTATAAATAGCTGTAGCTTACACAAGGTAAAAGGTGTTGCAAAACAAAGAAACAGAAGTGATGTAGTTATTTTTGCTACGCTTGTGCAACGCAACCCTCTTAAAACATACTGAAAATTATCGATTTTGGCAGTGATTGCACTGATTTTTGTCTTTTTCCGATTAATGATTAAGGCCAAAGTTTTTGATGCATGTAAATAATGCGTGGCAGTGCACGTGAGATGAAGCCGGCCGGTATTTATGTCCTTCACCCATAAAATAAACAGGAGATTGCTAAATGACATTTTTTCCATTTTCTATCGCGGACATTAAAGATCCTGAACGTATCCGTGTGGTCCTTTATGCCAGTGGAAGAATGGGACATGCTCCTTTAAATGCACTGTCAGCACAAATGCGCCAAGACATCGACACTATCGACAAAAAACTGACGGAAAATATGGTGCAAACTTCGCAGCAGTTAGATGCTTTAGAACAAAAATTGGGAGAGTTCCTTCGAAATATGGAGGCGGTTGAACAAGAGCAAAAAATCAAGGCAACAAAAAAAATGATTAAAAAACAAAATGTTAAAATACTAAAATAGCATTATTTTACTCTCCGATTCTTCCTTCTACATCACAAATCGTTTGAGGAGTTCTAAAAAATGAGAAAAATCTCGAAAAAGGGGCTTGCGCTTATCAAACAATGGGAAGGTCTTCGATTGCACGCTTATAGAGATTCCGCTGGGGTATGGACGATTGGTTACGGCCATACTTCACAAGCAGGAAAACCTTTCGTGCAAGAAGGAATGCGTCTCACCGAAAGGCAAGCAGAAAATCTATTACAAAAAGATTTAAAACAATTTGAGAACACTGTTGAACAGGCTGTCGCTGTTCCTTTAACTGATGAGCAGTTTGCTGCTCTCGTTTCCTTTTGTTATAACGTGGGAATGAAAGCTTTTTGCAATTCTACACTCTTAAAGAAGCTTAACGAAGGTGATTATGAGTCCGTGCCCATCGAATTGCAAAAATGGACAAGAGCGGGAAAAAAACGTTTGCAGGGGCTCGTGTATAGACGAGCCGCCGAAGCGGGTCTGTGGACTAAGGGCGCTTACGTTTCTCCCAATTATCAAGAGGTTGAATCGCCGAAAAAATTCTTTGGAGAGCTAGAAATTTTGGCGCCAGTTATTGGCTCATTTTCCGGAATAACAGGGATTTTGACCGGACATGGGCCCGTACAATGGGCCCTAGCTGTTATCATGGTTTTGGCTACAGTCTCCGGGATTGGCATGTCTATCTATCGAATGAGGGAATAGTAAGGGTAATTTTTTGTTTCGTTGGAGTTTTATTTTAGCTTCGTTGATCGCTGCCACTTTAAGTGGCTTTTTTTATGGACGACTTTTAGAGAGAAACAGGACTTTAGTCCAAGCCGTTTCCGCTTTTCAAAATCGCGAAAAAATCAATGATAAAGTTCTTTCCCTTTCTCCTTTTCGCCTTTGTATTGCTCTTGGCGGGATGCCAGACGAATGCAAAACTTTATTGCGCGGGATGGACGAAACCCCCAACCATTAATAAACCAGCTTATTTAGTGAAAACAGAACCGTTATTGTCACGCTGGATTTTGGCGACAGACCAATTCGGTAAAAAACAAAATTGCTGGGGACCGTAGATGACGAAAAACTATACCAGCCCGCTTACTCTTTTGTATGTCTCTTAAGTTAGTGGATACCGGCCCCTCCCCGTGTATGTTCGGTTTTCGAAGTCCGATTCTACTTGTGCCGGTCATGTTGGCGTGACTTCAAAATGTCTTAGCCCCATTCGTTTAGAACTTTAGCAAAAATAAGAAAAATTTATTTGCTGTATGAAGTTTTACATGAATAAAATCTTGTGGTAGATCCTTCGGATTCTTGTCAAGAAATGAAAGTAAAAAGCCTCTATAGAAGGATTGAAGAGATAAGAGGGGTATGAGGTATTTCGAGAAAGAAGAGGCAACTCCTCTCTGGGTTACGTGAATTGCTTTTTATCTAAGAGGTTTGAAGTGCTGTTCATTCGTAATATATTTTTATTGAGTTCGGTTTTCTTTTGTTGTCCGTTACAAAAGAATCCAGCTTCTGTACACTAGAATATGTGATATTTATGGTAAGAAGAATCCGTGCGATGAGGAAGCTGTGTCGCAAAAAATTGTATCGTATGGCTTCTCGTGTTTTTGTTATTATCCTCTGTGTCTTTCTGTGTGGTTCTACAGTTAAGAAAGCCGTTAAGTACTTTTTTCCCGCAGAGAAGATCGCACAACGAGAGCTTGTTCCGTTGGTTATCCCAACATTTGATTTGCGAATTTATTGCAAAGAAATTTCCGCTTCGGTTCTATCTGATGTAAAGATGGAGGTTTATTATCGATGCATTAATCTAGAAAGTGAAGCCTATTTCGCAATCCGTGATATGTGGGATGGTCTCTCCTACCATGTAAAGGAAAGATGTGTCAAAATGGTGCGACCAGGAGACGGAAGCTATTTTCTTCTACGGGATTGTTTCATCAATGAAAAAAAAGACGAGAAGCACAAGGTACGTAACCGATTTTAATATGCCGCTTATGCCCCGTAATATACAAATCTCCACTTAAAAAAGGATACACTCCAAAGAATATTTGGTTGCCTCGTTGATTCTCAAGAATCGTCGCCGTTGCTTGATAAAAAATTTTTCCTCTCCTTTTGAAAAATATAACTGAAATGTAGGAGAAGAGGCCACCGCATTCGTTTTTGTGGCCAATTTGAAACGCACAAAAAAGAAGTAGAATGCATTCCGCCGCTCATATTTATAAAACCAAATTTTTTAAAAATTTATGGTATGTGGATCGTAATTTTTCCGAAAATCTGTCGTTGTTTTCATTATTCCATACCATCATTGAGGCATCTGAGACAAAATTTATAGTGCAACCTGTTGATTACAAAAAAATGATAGCCTATTTGACAATAAAAGGACTTGAACAATTTCGTATGTTAACTTACCTATAGAGAAAGGTGGTCCTGTGGCGTACTGGTTGGATGATCGCTCAGGGTGGGGTTGCTTTAGCGTAAAAAAGAGGTTATGTTTGCACAATGGGCGTGTTTGCATGGTAAGTGATTTGTGGGGAAGTGGGCGTTTATGAGCTAGGTATGCAAATGAACGGGGGGTGTCGTCGTTTTTTAGAAGCGGTGGTTCGGTAGGAATCACAAGGTTTTGTTGATGCGATTGTTTGTTTGCTAAGGTGCTGTGTGCGTGTTTTCGTTTCTTGCTGTTTTCCACAAAATGGTGACATTTCGGATGGAATTTTGCCTGCTTTGAAAAAGACACTTGGCGTTTTGTGTAAACAATGTATTTCTGCTGGTTAAAAGAGAAATAGGGAATTTTGGGCGTAGGTTCCCCCTACTTTTTGTGGTTTTCAAAAACTATGTGCTTTTGCCAAATGTCAGTAGGTATCATTCTGATAAAATAAAACGTGGATAGCCTGATAACCGTATTTTAAACATGATCAGCGTTATTGAAAAATAATGCAATGAAGAAGAATCAATTAAGACACACACACTCCAAAAGGGATAAATATGAGGCCACAACAAAATAGACGGGCGCGCGGTCGTAGTAACAACAATAATGGGAGCAACAGTAGCCGTCGAGGTCCAAATCCGTTGTCTCGCAATTATGAGAGCAGCGGTCCAGATGTCAAGATCCGCGGAAATGCTCAGCAAATTGCCGATAAGTATTTAAGTCTTGCACGCGATGCGCAGGGCAGTGGTGATCGCGTTATGTCTGAGAATTATTTGCAGCATGCTGAACATTATTTGCGTATCATTTTGGCTGCTTCTGCCCAGGCATCTCAGTCTGTGCGCCGTGATGAAGGCAGTGAGCAAGAATATGATGAAATGAACGGCGAAAGTACGAGAAAAGACAATACGGGCTCCGACGAATCTGAAAGATATGCGCAAAGTTACAATGGCCGGAAAGTCGGAGCGCGAAATGGGTATGCTGGTGATGAGGAACCGGGTACGAATATTTCGCCAGACGAAATAAGCGGAAAAGAGAAAGCTAGCGTACAAGAAAGTGACGAGCCCGTCAAAAAAGTACGTCGTACTTCGCGTCGCCGCACTGTGGTCGGTCAAGATGAGGCTGCTACCGATCTTGCGCGAGCAACGCAAAAGGATGGCAAAAATGGAGAGGTACCGAAGGAAAAAGTTTCCCCTTCTCCCTTGTCGGTGTCGGGCGAAGAAACAATGAGAAAAACACGTCGACGGCGGGCAGCCGCGTCTCGGGTAGAAACACCCTCTGCTGAAGGGAATGTTTGAGGAGGCTTGGGTTTGCTCAAGAAAAAATGCCGTGGGGAATCATCGATGCTTATTATCAACGGGGAGGTTCGGTGGGCGTTCCGTGCGTCGTTTCGACTGAAAAAATCGCAATAAGCGCACCAGTGTAATAATTATAGATCATCAATTGTGTCTTTCCCTCTGGAGTTCGCACCTTAAGTGCGATGTTGTGTTCTGAAAGATCCTGCGACAATATCTGCGTTCCTCTCGGCAGAGAGAGTGTATGATGGGTTGTTTCTGAATCTTTTCCCTGGAAAGAAGAGGGGTTCACTTGTTTTGTATCTGGCCTGGGCGCCGCGATTTTGTATATAACGCCAAATAATACAGAAAGAATAAGAATAAGCGTTATTGAAACGGAAACAATCATCAAACGCATGAGCCTCTTTCTTATCTGTTCTACTGCAGGATCTAAGGGTTGGTCCTGAGGTACAGCGCATTGCTCTGCATGATGGTTCCGTGGAGTATAAATTTTCTGATTACCTGCCATGCTACACTCTTTAGTGAATTTTTTTAAGACAGAGCAATCTACGATTTTAACAACTTTTATGCAAGCTATCTGCGCGTGTATTACATTATGCGCAAGGAGGTGTTTATGATGGAAAGAGAGTTCGCTGCGCGATTCGTGTTGGTGATGCTGTTTTTGTTTGTTGTTTGTTAATCAGAAGATTTCCTCGATTCGTTACGGACCAAGTGATACTTACCTCTTCTTCACGTGAATTTGCATGCACACTGGTGCATTGAGCAAAAATTTGTTCGCCAAAATGTAAAAATTTTTGGATGGATGGCATTAAAGCCTGTTCACATTCTTGAGCTGTCGGGTAAGTTTTGACCATCGTGCTATCAGAATAACAACTGTTGAAGTCATCTGTACATGAAACCAGTATCAAAACAAAAATAAGAGCACTCATAGAACATTTTCTCAAGTCAAGGCTAGGGAACGCAACGCCGTTTGCCCGCGTGGGGCTGGCTTCCTCATTTAAAATGTTCTCAAGAGTGATTTGTTCCAAAATAGATTGAGTCTACATTGGGTTAGTTTGTGCGGCTATAGCGAGCGAACCCAATTTTTCATGGGATCTGCTCTGGTGGAGATGATTCGTTCGGAAAGATATCTTTATATTGGCTGCAAAGCTATCTCGATAGGGGTGAGTATTTTGCTTTATTATTTCTCAGGACTTTAGTCACTTTTTAGGAAAAACATCAAAATAAGTTTCGGGAACACAGAGGCAATAGACAATGCCTTTTTCTGTTAATTTTAGGGAAGCTGATCCATCTACAGAAACAGGAACGATTTTTTCTAGAACAGCACTGCCAAAACGAGCCTTCTTATCAGAAGAAAGGGGGGTTTCTGATTCAAAACTTTCATTCCAAGTAATGAGAAGTTGTGTTTTTTCACTTGCTTCTTTGTTAATTGTGCAGTGCACAGACACATTTCCCCTTTCTTGCGATAAAGCACCAAAAGAGAGGGAGTTGACGATCAATTCGTGAAAGGCCAAACCAATATGCAGAGCCGCGTTCGGAAAAAGATATGGGTCCACGCCTTCAACAGAAAAGCGCTTGGTTTCTTTCGTAAAATAACCCAAAGCCAAAGTCTGTGAATGAACCAGCTCGCGAAATTGGGCACCACGCCAATCAGAATCGGTAATAAGGTCCTGAGAATGGGAGAGAGAGTGGATGCGTCCTTGGAATTTGCGTAAGAAAATCTGAAGAGATTCCGTATAGCGTGCGGTTTGGCTGGCAAGACTTTGGATGATAGCTAAAAGATTTTTAGAGCGGTGGCTGACTTCTCTGAGGAGCACCTTCAGGACTTGTTCGCGTCGGCGTAATCCGGAAATATCAACGCCTGTGGTGATGATACCGATGATTTCTCCATTATCATTGCGGTGGCAATCAATCGAAAATTTGTACCAAATGGCTTGCTTTGCCATGTCTTCAAATCGCACTTCTATAGTTTGCATTTTGCCAGTGGCTAAGACTTGCAATTTGATCGTTTCCATATTGTCGGCAAGGTCAAGTGAGAAAAAATCAGTATCACGACAGCCGACGCGCCATTTGTGATGCAAATGTTTTGGCAGGTTTTCTGCCCATGAATAAACGAGATTGGTCGTTTGATACAAAACGCAAATACCAGAGCCGCGAATTGCTTGCATTAAGGCACTAAGACGTGATTTTTCTATCGGCAATTTTGGAATTGAGGTAACAATCATAACAAAAATGTTACCTTGTGCTAAGCGGCTTTTGAGGTGTTCTTTTGAAAAAATAGAGCCTGTGAGATAAGCGCTTTGACCATATCAGGATTAAAGGGCTTTGTTACCAAAAAAGTTGGCTCTGGACGCTCTCCAGTCAACAATCTTTCGGGAAAAGCAGTGATAAAAATTACCGGTATATTATCGTTCTTTAGAATGTCATTGACTGCATCAATACCAGAACTGTTATCGGCCAATTGGATATCGGCCAAAATCATGCGTGGCTTTTTTTGATGATGCATAATCACGGCTTCGTCGCGGGTACGCGCAATTCCAACGACTTGATGACCAAGGCTTTCTACCATTTGCTCAATATCCATAGCGATGAGAGGTTCATCTTCGATAATCATGACTTGTGTGGCAATTTGCTGAGAAATATCTGTTGACGCTTGGTTGAGGAGTTTACGGAACCCTTTTGCATCAATATCCATGATTTCGCTTGCCTCTCTCTCGTTAAACCCTTCAACTGCAATTAACAAAAAAGCTTGGCGCGCACGCGGTGTGAGGTACGATAATTTTGCACTTGTTTTTTGTTCAAGACTAAATTGTGGCAAAGGATCAGGGACATTGGGTGTAGTTTGGTCGAAAAGATGACAAAAAAGCCAATAGGTACCAATGCGATCGCTAGATGTTTTAGGAAAAATAGTAATGTCTGCAATAAGTGCTTCTAACATCGCTGACACATAAGCGTCGCCGGACATTTGGTTACCTGTAACAGATCGAGCAAAACGTCGAAGATAGGGAAGATGCGGTGCGATGCGTGTTGATAATGACATAATTTACAACTCCTTTGACCTTTGAAGCACTTTGTTAAGCAAGAACCCTCAACAGATAAAAAAGTTCCCCCCCTCGTATGGAACTTTTTTCATAAAGATTATATTTACAACCATAAGGCGAAAAAATCTCTTTGCACTGTTACCTTTGTTATATGGATTAGGGGGATAAAAAATGAACGACCGTGATGAAAAAAATCTCGCCAATTGCTCTGCTGTTGGAGAGGAGATTCTCGGGGTCAACAGCGAAATAGCGCGAAAATTACGTCAATTTTACGTGGAGATTCAGGAAGAAGCGTTGCCCGTGCGTTTGTTGGAGCTGCTGGAAAGGCTGGATCAGGCAGAAAAAATAAGTCTGAACAGCATGAAAAAGGTTTAATTTTTCATGAAGACGGGCGTGCGAAATTTTAAACAAGAATTGCTGTTGGTCTTACCCACATTGCGGGCTTTTGCTGTTTCTTTGAGCGGAAAACACGATAAAGCAGAGGATCTGGTACAGGATACTGTCATGAAAGCGTGGGCTAAGCAAGATAGCTTCGAAATGGGAACTAATCTCAAAGCGTGGCTCTTTACGATCTTGAGAAATGAGTTCTACAGCCAACTGCGCAAGAGAGGGAGAGAGGTCCAGGATAGTGATGGTACATTTACAAAAAATGTGGCAATTCATCCTACTCAATATGGGTCGCTTGATTTGCAAGATTTTAAAAAAGCCTTAAATGCGTTATCTAATGATCAAAGAGAAGCCATTATTCTCATCGGTGCATCTGGTTTTTCCTACGAAGATGCCGCAGCCATTTGTGGTTGCGCCGTTGGAACAATCAAAAGCCGTGTTAGCAGAGCACGAAGTCGTTTGCAGAAACTTCTCAAGGTAAATGGTGAATCTGATTATGGACCCGATGCTCACTCGGCTGGAAGCACGTTGTGTTCATTTAGTGGCTAAAAAGGTATGATAATTATGGTCGAGGCTCTTGTTTTTCTCATTCCATTCTTAGCTATTAAAGCAGGAATGGTATTCTTGGGAAGTTCATAGTGTTTGATGTGCACCTTTTAGAAAATAAGAGTAGCTCATATAAAGCGGTTAATCAGGATCTCTGCGTCGTGATCCATAAAGCGGGACTCCTTTGTGTTGAAAGATAACAATTTTCAGGCTCGCTGATGGAAGTTATATGACGATAGAGATGAATTTGCTGCCCAAAATATCTATCTCCGCTTCTACGATTTCACGTTGGCGGTGGGCGGCGATTATTGTGTCCCTCGTTATGGCTTTTCTGGCATCAGCCTTCATCATGCTACTCTCAAACGCTGTTGATCAGGAAATTGCACGGTTAAATACAAGTTCAGAATTGCGCGAGCAGACTGACTTGGCGCTCATCAATTTAATTGATATGGCTATTGCTGACCGTAACTACGCAAAAAACCGTAGTCCAGAAGATAAGGAGCATTTTGAAAATGCAGTTCGTAATCTTGATGATATTCTAAGTTATGCCGCCCTCATTGTTTATGCGCATCCGCAATGGTATGAGTGGTTTGCTGCTTTTAAGAGGGAAGTTGAAGCACGAAGAGATATTATGAATGCACATATGCTCGCTCTTGATGGAGATACCGACTCATCTTCAAAACTTTTTGTTCCTCTTGAAATTCATAAAATTCAAGTTGCTCGTCTAGCCCAATTAATGACAGGTTTTATTAACGGGGATGACGTTGTGCGGCAAAAACAGCGCGAGAACATAGCGCTTATGCGTGCTGCTTTAACACTGGCAGCCATTATTTCTGTGGTGAGTACTTTTATATCAGCTTATTTTGTCATTAATCGTTTCCATCGTGATGTGCGTTCCTTAAAAATGTACCAATTATTGCTACACAGCGAAAATGCTGCCCTTGAAGCTCGCGTGAAAGAGCGCACGCAAGAACTCGAAAAGGCACGTAATCACGCTGAAAAAGAACGACAACGTGTTGAAATGTTGCTGCAGGATGCAAGCCATCGCATTGGCAATTCTCTTGGAACAGTGTCTTCTCTGCTGGGCTTGCAATTAAATCGTAGTACAAGTGAAGAAGTTCGTTCTGTTCTCGGTGCTGCACGTGATCGTATTCAGACAATATCCGCGGCGCACCGTCGCTTGCGCTTGGGCGATGATATGGAAACAACTTCATTGGCGGAGTTTCTGAGTTTGGTGGTACACGATGTTGAATTGGCCGTACCTTTTGAACTACGTGAAAATATAACTATTCATACTTCTTTCAAAGATTATCGGCTGTCTTCTAGAGACGCAACAACGCTTGGGATTATCCTTGGTGAGTTGCTAACAAATTCTTTAAAACATGCTTTTCCTGATCAGCGTTCCGGAAACATTTATATTTCATTCGGTCTCCAAGAAGATGGACAAATGATGTTAATCGTGGAAGACGATGGTGTGGGCATGAGCAACCAAAGCACAAAGAAAAAAACAGGCCTTGGCCATTTGGTTATTGAACAATTGTGCATGCAGTTTGGTGAAAAACCACTTTTTGAAACTTCTGCTTTGGGTGGTACAAAGGTCATGATTCCTTTGCCAAAGCTCAATGTGAATAACTAAAGGAGCGCGTTACTTAAGCTTATCAAAAGAAACAATGGTTTCTGTAAATGAATGCCTCATAATCGGGGAAGGGTTGTGCTGGTGGGGTGTGTGGTGACAAGATCTTTGGTGAAAATAGATCGCTTTGTTTCCAATCATTATAAGATCTAACATGGATACGATTCATTTTGCTTATTGATAAGGGAGTTTTTGTTTTTAAAAAACCTCTCTATTGTTCATTTATATTATCAACTGTTTTTCAAATACTTTATCATTTTATCTACGACGGTGGGTGTAGGGGCTGCGTGCTTAGGACAAATTGACTTTGATCGAGCCAATCGATTTAGATGCCGACAAGCCGTTTTGGAACATAAAAAATACGAATCTCTTCCAAATGAAACGCAGCTATCGTAAAAATTTTTGGGAGTTGTTTTCTTTCTCTGTGAACGGTGAACCAGCAGTTTTCAGCTAGTTCAAAAAATTTGAACAAGGAAGCAGAATTTCTCTATTTTGTTTTAAATGAGCAGAAGAAATCTGACGGTTTTTTTTTACCGTATATATTATTTCTTTGTGAGATAAGAACTTTCTTTTCGATTAGAACGGAAGAGGGATGTTATTTTTCTTTTGTGTCTGGTGTTTCGGATTGTTTATTATGCACAAAGTCAGAAGGAAACGATGTTGCTGTAATGATTGAGAAAAGTAACTTAAGAAGCATCTTCTGACAGAGTTGCTGGACTGTTGATCAATGAGTCTATATTGTCTTTTTCTTGAAAAAATGCTTGCAGATCTTGGTTGGTTAAAGATTTACTATCGGGTATACGAATGCGCATTGGGTTGACCTTCGTTCCATTGACAATGAGTTCGAAATGAACGTGAGGACCTGTTGCCATCCCCGTTGATCCGACGTACCCGATGACCTGCCCTTGTCTCACTTTAACGCCTGGTTTTATACCTTCTGCGTAACGGCTTTGGTGTGAATAGGTGCTAACATACCCGTTGGCATGTCGAACTTCTGTATGGTTTCCGTAACCTCCCATCACGCCTACTTTTATGACAACCCCATCTCCAGCAGCAATAATAGGCGACCCCTTTGGTGCGACCCAATCAACACCTGTGTGCATTCTAACATATCCTAAAATAGGGTGTTTACGTGGTCCAAAAGGAGAGCCAAAAACGCCGTTTGGAAGGGGCTTCCGGATCAAAAAGGGTCTTGAACTTTTTCCCTCTGAATCATAGTAGTCTACGCTACCATCTTTTGATTGATAACGGTAATATTTATAGGTCGTATTGCCGAATGTGGCACTGATATAGCGAATTTCAGGGTCTACATTTGTGGCAGGTTGTTTCGCTTTAAGATTTTTTTTCCCTTTGTGGTTTTTGTTTGTTTCATTTTCCTGTGGTACAGCGTAGAATACTTCTAGCTGATCTGTTGGTGTTATCCGGCTTTTCATATCAACGTTAGTGGCGAGCAGACGAATGATATGCCGAGAGAGGGATTTCGACATATTATGGCTGAGCATTGCACTATAAATAGCGTCATAGGCTGTTGGTAGTTGCGTCGCATTGATATGGGGAATGCCATTTTGAAAAGCGGTTTTAAGTGCGTGCGACATCTCTGGTTCTGCGCTTTCAACGAATTGGTTGCTATCATTGAGGGCAATTGTGAGGATGTGATGCTTGCCTCTGTAGATGCTCGCTCGCACGATACGATCCTCTTCCCCGAGCTGTGTGACAATTCCAATACGTAATAGACTTCCTTCTTTTAGCGTATCTGAGTGGTTAAAAATGCCCAAGATATCCGAAATCTGTTCAATTTGTGTTTCTGTATAGTCGTTCTTTTTAAGAGCATCTACTATCTTTTGCTTTTTTAGAATGGGAATAATATCTTCAGCATAATTTTTAGTAAGATCGATTCGCTGATTTCTAGGAGATACAGTCATGTTCTCTTGAATAATGCGTACTTCCGGGGCGTCTGTGAATTTTGGAGTAGAGGATAGTTCATCTAATTCTAAAGGGTCGATCAGTGTTAAAACGGAAAGATGTTCGTTGGTTCTATCCAAAGAGAAGCCAGCTTTTAGTAATTCTTGTTGCGCTTCGCTGGAAGTTATAGTGTCCGCGTCATTAAAGTCTATTTGATTAACGAGAAAATCGTAATTGCGCAGAATCACCTTTGTTTCTACTTTTGCTCCGTAGATCTGCCCAGAATCTTGTGGTTTGGCTTGAGCGTTTGTCGGGTCATCGTCAAAAATGCTTAAAGAATCAAATTTAGGGTAAGTGTATTGGTGTGTGCGTTCTTCAGCCAAAGCCATTCGGATCCATTCAAATTTTTGAGTCTGAATGATTTTGGCATTGCTCTTTTTTTGCAAAATTGACAATTCAAACTGGCGCTTACTGTCAAAACTTTGTCGCGCTCGTGTAGGGAAGATGCGATCGCCTTTACGTCCATTAGCGCCGGATGTTTGTGTTTTTGACGGTTTTTTTTGCTTAAACCACTGTGGAGGTGTCACCAGCCGTTGTTGTTCATCTAAAGCAGCAAAGAGCGCAATCCCCATGAGAATACAGGAAGTAATCCCAGTAAGAACCGTTCCTGTAAGCCAGCGTACAGAGACTTGCCGATGGGCGGGAGGAGAGCGTTTGACTTCAAGGGCAGGATCTTGCCCGGGGTCATTTTTTTGATGTTGGTTATCCCACATAAATTCCCATTGCAGTCTATCTTAGATTTTTAGAATATTGGATCCTTTCAGGATATTGCACGCGGGAAGCTAGCATAGCTTAGGGTGCTTGTACAAGAATTTGGTTATTTTTTTGGGGGAATATGAATTCTTTCCGTAACAAAAAACGGTTTTTTTTCGAATTATAACATGGTGGAAAGTAGGAGGACAATTTTAATTTAAGTGAGATTTTTTAGTGTATTCAAAGAAAATGAAACTTTTGACTGCAGGAAAATAGGATAGAATAGGGAAGTTATTTATTTTCACCTTTGCTTTAAAAATGGTGTTGACTCTTTTGGGGAAAGGGTTCTATATAGCGCTGCAACGAGAG
>NZ_JAYMZI010000008.1:0-49894 GCF_037070845.1 Bartonella numerosa | reverse complement strand
GAAAGCATCACTAACACCACCAAAAGCGCTAGAGATATCGTCATAGCTCTTCTTTTCACCGACTTTGCCGTCAGAATTAACTTGTGCAACCTCAAATTTAGGCGCTGTCCACTCTCCATCTGCGTAATTAGCATTACCACCGAGAGACTTCGCAAGCGCACCACCCACAGAATAAAGCTGTGAACCGGTTATCGCATCAGACGAACTCGCAGAAATATCACCAGATGAAATACCAGTAAGCTTCCGAGACTTGCTATCTTTATTCGCAACACTGATCACAGTACCATCAGCCTCTTTACCAATGGAAATGGAATGATCACTTCTGTCCTGCCCAATAAGAAGCCCATCTTCAAGACCAGTTTTTACACCGTCAATTTTATCGTCAAGAGTTGCAAACCTCTTATCTATGCCTGTGAAAGCTTCATTAACCCCACCAAAAGCACCAGAAATATCGTCATAGCTCTTCTTTTCACCGACTTTGCCGTCAGAATCAACTTGTGCAACCTCAAATTTAGGCGCTGTCCACTCTCCATCTGTGTAACTAGCATTACCACCGAGAGACTTCGCAAGCGCACCACCCACAGAATAAAGCTGTGAACCGGTTATCGCATCAGACGAACTGGAAGAAATTTGTCCATCCTTTATGTTACTAACCACTTTATTTCCGGCATCAACACCATCGCTCGTAACCTTCGGACCACCAGACAACTCTAAACCCGTCGCGCTCAGGGTACTTCCACCTACCTTAACACTATCTAACGAGATATCTTTTGCTAGATCAAAAACTATTCCGTGACCGTCATTATTTGCTGCAACAGTTATATTTTCATCCGTAGATGAAAAGTCCACCGTACCTCCTGCACTAATATTTTGGGCTTTTTCTCCACCAACAGATAAATCCCACCATCCTAACCTAACTTCTCTCAGAGATTTCAGCTGCGCCACATTCACTGCATCAGTATCCTCAGACCCTGCCGCTACTCCCGTTATCTTCCGCGTTACTCCGCTATCAGCGTTACCGATACTAAAAGCCCCCCTAGTACCTTGCCAGACACTGTCCCCATCGCCTTTACTCGCCCCTGTCACAGGATCATAACCGGGACCAGAGCTGCCAAATTGAGAAACAGACCCCTCACCTAAAGCAACACCGCCCCTAGAAAACACCTGCGTATTGGCACCAATGGAAACCGAACTGACTGTATCAGCTTGAGCATGTATACCTATAGCAATTGCACTCTCACCCCTTGCCACTGTTTTACTTTCCTCAAAATCAGCGCCACCTATCGCGATAGAACCTTTACCTTCGGCGCTAGACCGCGAGCCTAAAGCAACCGCATAGTCCTCTTTTGCCTTCGCCCTAACTCCAAGAGCGACACTTTCCTCACCAGAAGACACCGAAAGTCCACCAAAAGCAAGCGCAGCCTCTCCTGAAGACACTGACCCAATACCTGCAGAAAAACTAGCTCTCCCACTCGCAAGAGCAGAAACACCAAAAGCCATCGCCCCCCCAGCCTTTGCGGTGGCATCCGCTCCGAATGCCGTTGAGTAATTTCCTGTCGCGGAAGCTCCACAGCCAGTTACAAAAGAATAAACACCGTAAGCCTCTGGCATAACATTAGTACTACCACCCGTTGAAGATGACCCCATATAGCCAACACCGCCTTGCGTATGCCCCTCAGAAGTGTAAGTTACTTTGCTGATACTTGTACCGTACGGATGAAGGTTTTGAAAAGCTGTATTCTCTATAAATCTAGAAAACTGTTCTTCTGCAGTTATTGCACCGGCGTTGCTAAAACCAGAACCCCCACGGCCAATAACGTTATCCGCACCACAAAAATTATTATCACCAGATAAAACAACACTACCGTGACTACCTTTACTGTACTTACTACCAGGAGCGTTCGTGCTAAGATCTCTTCCTCCTGTAAGCGCAACATTCGCAGCAAACACAGACGATGTACTTGATAACAACACAGATACAGCAACTCCTAACGAAGTAGGCTTAACAAAATTTCGTGTTAAATATAGCTTTTTCATATAGTCTCCTAATAAAAATATTTTTTAAACATAAAAAAAACATATTTTATTGCTAGTTCTTCGGAACTAATACTTGCGTGATTGCGCGGAGAGCGCATTACTTTGGGTAGGTTGTGAAAGTGAAAAGGTCCCCGCTATGAACATAAAAAAGACACATTTTAGCTTCGGATGTGTCTGTGAATTTTAAAGTTTGAATGGATGTGAGTCATTTTTTAGTAAATTTTGCGTTTTTTGGTGATTAGTTTAGTCGGCCAAATGTTTTTTTGGTCGAGTTTTTTGGGATTTCTTACATACGTATAGGATATTAAAAGAAATAGCAATACGAAAAGTGATTATATTTTTTTTTGTCAAGGGGTAGAGCTTTATTTTTTTTGTTTTTGGAGTATCGGATTTTTTAGAGTGCTCGTGACAGTGTAGGTTATCCGGGGATTTTTTCGGGTGCTTTGTGTTATTTGTCCCGGTCCTTTCCCCTTATCGTTTTTGTTCCTTCGATCGTACTTTTCAGGATGTTTCTTTTTTGTGGGGGTGTGGTTGTTCTATTTTTCGGGCCGAGATGGCATCTCTGAATAAGGGGAAGGTGTTTGGCGTGGCATGAGAATCCTCCTAGCACCGCCTTGCGACTCAATTCAGGCACTGGAGAGGCTTCTCCTGTACTCATAATGCGGGGCCGCGTTCCGGGATTGTTGCTGAAATTAAGATGAGTTTGTTATCTCTGAGTTCAGTTATTTCGGTATTTTGGGAAAATAACGATTATACAGCCCTCCAGAGATGTCGTAGATTGAGAGCAGAGCATGTTTTTCAATGAAAAACTGCTCTTGTAGCTATTGCACGCAGAATACTGAAAAAGAGAGAAGCCAGAAAACTATAAGTATGCGTAGAACCGGAGGGAAACTCATAGACCAGAGAGATATCCTATTCTACGTTATTTGATGTTTTAAAAGCATTGTGTAGAAGGAAACTTCTACGTAAATACCCAACCAAGATACTTAAAAAAACATCCCGACGCTCCCCAACTGAACACTACTTTTCTGTCAACCAACGAAAATAACATAAACAGCCTCTCTGCTCTGATACGCCCTCCGATCAAATTTCACCTGACAACCCACCATCCGTGAAACATCCACCCACCTCAGATAAAAAAATACAAAAACGCCAGGATAAGCAAACTAAAATAAAAAGGTTTGACAATTTTATGTCCCCCACAGCACCCGCAAATTCCGCGGATGGCGGAGAGAGAGGGATTCGAACCCTCGATATGGTTCCCCATATACACGCGTTCCAGGCGTGCGCCTTCAACCACTCGGCCACCTCTCCAGAATCTCGCACTATACTTAGAAAGAAGCAACGTGCAAGCTCAAATTGTATATTTCAAAAATAAGATGCGATACTTATTCAACGATAACCGATTCTCTCTCCCCCGAAAGGAATCTTCTCAGATAAGAATTTGGAATGCAAAAATTAGCTTATTATAAAAGATCAATAGCCATACCGTCCACTCGCACCACTCTTCCTCATTAACAAAGAAGCCAATTTTTGAATTATCATACGCCCGTGTTTCTTAATAAATTAGACGCCAAAGCGCCGACCCTGTCCCGATTATCTTCAATACTAAGCAAGACAAACGGTTACATTCTTTGTGTAAATTAAACCATACTTCACAAAAACCATCTAATTTCACCATACAACAATTGCAACCACGAAACATCGGCTGTTTATGAACAGCACAATCTTGGTATCGTTTATATTTATCGAATTACACAAACCTGGTAGTACGTCATAATAGCTTATTTACGAATGGAGAATATTCAAGCGTTATACACCTCTCGTAGTTCATCTAATGAAAGCTGTGGAGAAACTAAATTACGTCACGGATCAGTAAAATTACAGCGGCGCCAACTCCGCTATAGGCTATAGGAGGTGCAGCTCACCACGTAGAGAAAAAAACGGATCCCTCCACAAAAAAGTGCAAAAAACCGACCATTAAACACCAAAAGAAAAAGCTAAATGCACATTCAGAAACTCAGATCTCCCATTTATTCATATAAAAGCTCGTATAGGCAGGCTCGTTGTCGCAACTGTTTGTATTCAAATTTTCAGCAAACTCTTTGAACATAAATGAGTTCAAAGAGCGTCTGAATTATTTGCTGCAATCCCGCTATTAACAATTTGAACAAACAGCCCCTTTAAGCCACCATCGCACCCAAATCAAAGTTAGAGTACGAAGATAAAGTTTTATACTTAACGCTACATACTATCGGCGATATTGCCGCAATTTTCTTAAAGTCTCCTTGCCAATTTAATGTCATCGCTGAGAGAACGCACATCTTGTGCGGTTTCACACTGTAACGCCCTCTGAGCCAAAAGCTTCATGTCCTCAAAACTGTGCATTTGCAAACACGCTTTTACTGAAGAAATGTCGCGAGATATCACTGAGAGTTCATTAATCCCCAATCCGGTCAAAATCATAGCCGAAAAAGGATCCCCAGCCATACCACCGCACACACTAACCCAACATCCGTGTTTCTCCGCACCCTGAACAGTTCGGCGAATCATACGCAAAACTGCTGGATTAAGGCTATCCGCTTCAGATACAAGGTAAGGATTGCGTCGATCGACAGCCATTGTGTACTGAGTTAGGTCGTTGGTTCCGATAGAAAAAAAATCAACATGAGCACCCAAAACATCTGCCATAATCGCCGCAGCCGGAACCTCGATCATAACACCAAATTTCAATTTTTGTGCTCCAACGTCATCCCGAATTTCTTCTGTAATCTTTTTTATAGTGAAAATCTCTGAAACAGACATGACCATCGGAAATAGAATCCACAGGTCTCCTCCTTCTTTTGATGCCCGATATAAAGCACGCAACTGTGGGATCAAAAGATCACGTCGACGCAACAAAAGCCGCGTTCCCCGGACACCTAAAAAGGAATCGTTCTCTTCAGATAATTGTAAATGCGCAACCTGCTTATCCCCACCAACATCGAGCACACGAACAACAAGAGGTCTATCCTCCACAGCTGCAATCATCGCTCGATACACGCCAAGTTGCGCTTCTTCATCCGGTATACGTTGGCTGTCTAGAAACAAAAACTCCGTGCGCATTAATCCAACGCCTTCGGCCCCTAAATTCAGCGCAACGGGAATTTGATTTACGTCGTTCACATTGGCCATCAGACGAATCCTCTGACCATCTGTCGTTCGCACCGGCCGCCTGCATAGATCTATCTCACTGCCGTGCTTTTTAACGAAAACATTCATCCGCTTTCGGACATCTTTAACATCTTCGAGAGAAGGATCAAGATAAATAAAACCACTATCACCATCAATGATAGCTTGAATATCACGTTCATCGACCAAAATACCAGTTCCCGCAGCAACGACCATTGGAATGCCGAGAGTACGAGCCAAAATAGCCGTATGAGACATGGGCCCCCCCCATGCTGTCACCAATCCTCGCACTTTTGTACAATCCAGCTGAACAGCATCAGAGGGCGATAAGTCATCCGTAACAAGAATAGTACCGTGTGGGATACTATTTAAAAAAGATGATTTATAAGATGGGCTAATTTCACCCAAAACACGATAACCAACATCAACTAAATTAATAGCACGCGCAGCTAAAAAAGGATTCTCTGCCTTAGAAAATACATCTGCAAGTTGTCGAACCGCTCTATCCCAAGACCAAGCTACGCCGTGGCCCTCTGCCATAAAACGACAAGCCTGAGCTATCAAAGTTTCATCCTCAAGCAAAACCATTTGTGCGGAAAAAATCGCAGCAGAATCTGGTCCAATACGAGCTGTAATATCACTAATAACCGACATCATTTTGCGCTTCGTCTTTATCAGAGCATTTTCAAGAAACGCAGCGCCAGTTACAAAATCGACTGGCTGATCAATTATGGAAATATCATTTCGCCTTAAAACAAAAATCTTACCGACAGACAACCCCGGACTCGCCCCAATACCAGAGATACCTTTCTGCCCAGAACGTGGATACCACCCATGAAAAGCCTTAATTTGAGCTTTCGTCTCTCTTGTTGTATATTTTTCACCCAGGCCAATCTTCTTTGCAACAGAAATTGCATCCTTAAGCAACTGCTCACCCTCTACGGAATCCGTCGAAAAAGTTAAAACATCACCGTTCTTTGCTCCCAATTGCAGCAAGCCCACCAAGCTGCCCATTTCAGCCGCGTATTGACCACAGCGAACTCTAATAGAACTTTGAATTTTCCTCGCAAACTCCACCCAAAGAGAAGCCGGTCGCACGTGAAGACCACTAGGATAATCTAAAATCCACTGTTGACAAATAGAAAGATCACCAACACAGCCTTCCCCCATCTTTGTATCTTGACCGAACAGGGTTGTCACAATTTGCCGTTTATCCAAAGTTGTTGAAAGTTTTTCCAACCGTTCCTTATCGAACAAAAGAAGCGTCAATTTTTTGCAAATCTCCATATAACGATTAGGACAAACCGCAACAGCAACGACCAAACGCGCCTTATTTCCATCCCGCCACTCAACACCAGCAGGAATTTGCACAACGGCAACAGCATCCTTAATAATCAAATCACGATTTTCTACCATGCCATGGGGAACAGCTATACCATTCCCAAGCCAAGTATTTGTTACCGTTTCTCGTTTGAGCATACTTTCCAAATAATATTTCTCGACCGCACCAATTTGTACAAGCAATTCAAAAGCAGCATGTATGGCATCATTTTTATTATCAAAAGCAGCCGCAAGCTTCACAGATATCCTGGACAAGACTTCCACCTCATTAAAACCTGAACTCATTGCCCCTGCCTCCTCGTATTTCATGACGAATTAAAAATATTTGGCAAACTTCATTTCAAAACCGCATTTCCAGAACACAAAACACAAGCGGCAAAACGGCATTGCTTTCATTACACGAAGTATGACCGGAAACACTCAAACATCCAACCGAAAGCCCTTGAACAACTAAACGCTGCCACCCAGAGAACTTTCTTAAAAAGATAACGGACGAACTTGGCTTTCTATTTCGTTACACAAAATATTCAGACACTCGCGCACCCAACCAACGAAGATCACTGTAAAAAACGCTGTATTACCTGAGTTATTTAACAGATTACGGCCCAACAACAGAAGCACTCCAGCCGTTTGCAACTTTGCCTGAATACTTTATACTGCCCTCCCAATGGGACACCCACCGCTGTTGCTTCTCGGCTAATTACATAATTAAATATCGCCTCATACAGCTCACTTCTTTCAGAGTATTCAAGACTTAAAATTTAGCGACACCGAACCCAAAAGACATAACATAACGACATCTCAGATTTTCTCTCCCAAACAAACACGACAGAACCCTCCCCATCTACCTATGTACTATAAAGAATAACCCATACCTCACGATAGCGGAACTAATCACTAAAACCAAGAAAATCTCCAAAAACAGCCTCAACTTCCAGATAGTCAAACAGACGAAATAAACAAAATCGCAAAAAACACCGCTACTTAAACTCAACCTTTTCCACTAATCAGTGAATCTCACTTTCATCGGACAAGGCAGACCTTCAGAACATCCCTCCTTTTACTAACCACACCTTCGTCTCCGTAATATCACCGCACCCATTCAGCGGCATATTCTACTTTAAAAATTATTGAAAAGTTTTCCGCGCAATCACTCTTAAGAAACTTTAATCAACTTTCTTAAATATGTCATACATCATTTTTTTAAAATAATTCGCCTAACGAAAAATTATAACCGCCCCAGAATACTACAGCCACTATAAAATCCATAAAAAAGAATAAATTAGCCCATTTTTACTGACAGGCTTCAATCAATTTTTTACAGTCCCCCAACTCTTCTAACGCTCCCCGCTATCATCACACACCAACCACTAACCCAAACGCCTCCGATCCAAACAAAAATATAACAGCTGATTTCCATCAATCTAGAAACGTACCCCAGATGCCACTTTTCAGCTTTTCTCATCCCCCTCTGTCTACTGCATCGTAAAAATGAAAAAGGGAAAGGCGGCACACCACCTTTCCCTTTTCATATTACAACCGAAGAGCTTAAAAATCCAAAGAGACATCGGCTCACCGTAAAAACAGCATCACAGTCCTACTTCGCCGTCTCCATTGCGGGAATTACCGAAATATACGAGCGATTTCCAGCTTTCTTACAAAAAGAAACTGTCCCATTTAACAACGCGAAAATTGTATGGTCCCTCCCCATACCGACATTATCACCAGGGTGCCAGCGTGTACCCCGTTGCCGAACAATAATATTGCCAGCAAGAACAGCTTCACCACCAAATTTTTTAACACCAAGACGCTTTGACTCCGAATCGCGACCATTCCGCGAAGAACCACCAGCTTTTTTATGCGCCATATATACTCTCCTTTAATCTCTCTTATTCACTCAACGCCACGATTGCGCCTCTCCTGACGCAAACCTTTTTATAAACCTACGTAGCGGCCTTTTTGAGAGAACCAGCGGATCCCGCCTCTTTCCGTGCAACTACCTTCTTTTCAGACGACTTTGCACCCACCTTTTTGCTATCCGAGCCGCCAGCCAAAACTTTCAAAACACGAAGCGTCGTTACCGCTTGGCGGTGACCGCGCGTACGTTTCGAATTCTGACGACGGCGTTTCTTAAATGCAATAACCTTGGGTGCGCGACCCTGCTCAACAATTTTAGCTGTAACCACAGCACCAGCAACGATGGGTGAACCGACAGTCGCATTCCCACCCTCGCAAATCATCAACACATCCTTAAATTCGACGACATCACCGGCATTACCAACAATTTTTTCAACTTTTACCAGCTGATCAGCAACAACACGATACTGCTTTCCGCCAGTTTTAATGACTGCGAACATTATTCTACCTTTCCGTTCGACCCAGCCCTACCTCATCACTAACAGAGAGAAGCGGACCACTTTTTATCAGTCGTAATACAACAAAGCTCAAAAGAGCGAAAACACCCACAAAAACCACGAAAGCACAGCCCCCGTACGTTCACGCCCGGTACATATGATAGAATTTCCGTCCTCTGTCAAGAAATGATGACAAAAAAGCAAAAAAGGACTTGTTCCCGAAGCAATTGAAGGCTACTTATCCATCGTACGTTTATTATTTTTCCGTTGTGATTTAATAACCGTGGAGAGATGGCTGAGTGGTTGAAAGCACCGCACTCGAAATGCGGCATAGGGGTGACTCTATCGGGGGTTCAAATCCCTCTCTCTCCGCCACACCCTTGAACGAAGCGATGCTAATTGGGTTTATTTGATCAAAGTTAAGAACAAAACAAACACCGTGGGCAGCGGAGTTTTAAAGCATCTGTTAAATGCTATCGCAGATCCTAAAAATCCCCTGCACAGATATCAACCATGCTTGTACCCCTTGTCGCTTTCTTGTGTAGCTACCATTGCGAACTATTCTAGAAAATACCCAAATACGAACAAAAACGGCCTGAATATCTTAAATGATATCGCATTCATTTAAAACTATCCCCTCAGAATGAGAAAACACAAAGAACCAACCGCTTTTTAGACATATCCAGCTAAGCTCACCAGAAAATATCACCGCACATCCTTCCCCTAATACGTCCGCAACGATAATCAAGCCGTCCCAGATCCGTAGAGAGATACCAAACAACATTTTTAAAAACCAGAAAAGAAACCACCAGCCCTTAAAGCGAAACCGTAAACGCAACAGTCTTCCACAAAACGTTAGCGAGTATACGAACATTATAATCTACAAAATAGTCTGCAACGCATTCATCTAAAGCTCTAAGGCCGCTCTAAAAGACCTTATCACCGCAAACACGGTATAACCGACAGCCCCCTTTTATCACTGGCTAAATATTTCAACGCATGCACACTAAATGAATAAACGCAAAAACGAAACAGCAAGACCTCTAAACGACTTTCTCTAAACAAAGACTCTTTAAATTTATCAGACATTCCATCCAAAATATCATTCAGCTCTTCTTAGTTCTTCCGTTAAGCGTGAAGCTATCTCCGCTTTTGGCTTCACAAAGCGTCCCAAAAAAAGGTAAACAACCGGCGTCACATAAAGAGTACAAACTGTCGCCAATCCCAAACCACCGACGATGACCCACCCCAGGGATACACGTGCTTCCGCACCAGCCCCTTTTGCCAGAATCAAAGGAATCCCCCCTAAAATGGCGCAAATCATTGTCATGCTGACTGGGCGGAGGCGAATATTAGCCGCTTCCTCTATAGCTTCGCGAACATTTTTACCTTGATCACGCAACTGATCCGCAAATTCCACGATCAAAATTCCATTTTTTGCCATGATGCCAATCAACAAAATCAAACCAATTTGGCTGTAAATATTAAGGCTAGTACCACTCAAAAACATAGCGACCACGGCACAACCAAGACCTAATGGCACAGTAGCCATTATGATAAACCCAGAAATAAAACTTTCAAACTGCGCAGCCAAAACCAATAAAATAACCATAAGAGCGACCCCAAAAACGATCGCTAAATCGGAGGATGTTTCACCAAGCGTTGCAGCTTCTCCCAATGGAATAATATAATTCTCTTCTGATAATAAAGGAGAAGCGATTTTTTGCATAACTCGATAACCATCTCCCAACGCGACACCTGAAGCGAGATTTGCACTCACAACAACAGCATTCATGCGCTCTTCCCGTTTTAATTGAGGTGTAGTGGCTTTTTCATGCATATCTGCAATAACTGATAAAGGAACATATTTACCGTCTTGCGTTTTTAAAATAACATTCTCTAAATCGGTTGGATTGTTGACGGGATTTTTACGCGATGTAAGCTTTACATCGTAGGAGTGATTATCTACGTAAACGGAGCCAATTTTTTTACCATCCAGCATCGCCTGCAAAGTATTGCCCAAATTGGTAATATTAATCCCCAAATTGGAAGCCTTTTCCCGGTCAATTTCAATAAAAAATTGCGGCTGCGTTGCGTCAATAGTTAATCGGGGACGAACGAAATGCTCATCACTCCGCAGAGCATTCACAAGTTCGCCAGCAGCCAGCTGTAATTTCTCGCGATTATCCCCGAGAATTGCAAACTGCAACCCTTGCCCCGTCCCCCGAACTCCCAGGGAATTTCCCTGTGCAACAAATGAAAGCACTGCAGGAAATTTCCTAATTTTTCCATTAATATCTTTTACGATTTCTTTCTGACTGCGCGAGCGATTTTCCCAAGATGAAAGCAACAAAATAAGGAAGGCCCGATTTGAAGCGCCGCCAATACCCGCAATAGAATAACTATTAACGATTTCACCAGCATCGCGCAACGGTTGTAAACTCGCTTCAATTTTCTCTACCTGCTCATTTATGTACTGCGTCGAGATGCCCTGTGGTCCATTAACAACCAACAAAACAGCCGCCCTATCCTCTTCTGGTGTTAGCTCATGCTGTAACTTCATATATCCCCCAAGGCAAATACCCAGAAAAGCGAATGACGCAAAAACAACAAACCAAGGACGCTCCAAACACCTATGTAGGCTACGAGCATAACCGTCACTGAAATGAGCACCTAGTTTGTTCAAAAAAGCAAAATAGCGCACACTCTCTGCATCACCTTCAACAGAATCTTTAAGAAAATGCGACGCAAGCATAGGACAAAGCGTCAAAGCAACAACTGCAGAAAGCAAAACAGAAATTGCTAATACAAAACCGAATTCTCTGAAGAGTCTTCCAATTTGCCCAGGAAGAAAAGAAATAGGCACAAAAACAGCGACTAAAGTCAACGTCGTCGCCATAACTGCAAAAAACACCTCTCGCGTTCCCAAAACTGATGACGATAGAGAACCAAATCCCATATTGCGCCGTCGGACAATGTTCTCGAGAACGACAATTGCATCATCCACAACAAGACCGGTCGCCAATACCAATCCCAAAAACGTCAAGATATTCAGAGAAAAACCTGCTAGGTAAATCGCGGCAATTGTCCCAATGAGAGCCACCGGTATAGACAAAGCAGGAATGAGTGTTATACGGATATCTCGAAGGAAAAGAAAGATGACTGCAATAACAGCAAGAATAGCAACGACCAATGCAGTCTCAACTTCATGAAGTGCGCCCTTGATGAAGGTAGCATCATCACTAATGATACTAACTTGTACAGAAGAAGGCAAAGTGTTTTTCAGATGATCAACAGCTCCCCTAACACCTTTAGAAATATCAAGAACGTTAGATTGAGCCTTACGTACAATACCCAGCCCAATCCCTGACTCTCCGTTAACGCGGAGAATAACCGTTTCTGCATCAGGGGACAGAGTAACATCCGCGACATCACCGATACGCACACGAGGCTTTATCATAACTTGCTCGAAGGCCGCCGGTGTCGTCAATCTAGCAGTAGCCCGTACGATTAATGTCTCTCCGGAATTGCGCAGCGATCCCACAGGCGCATCCACAGACATGTCGGAAAGAGCGCGCGCCACATCTGCTATAGTTAACCCATAGCTAGCAAGTTTTTCTTGATCAACATCAATCTGAAAAATTTTTGTGCGAGCATTATCAACGTGTACATCCCCAACACCATCAACAGCAGAAAGCAAATCAACAATTTGATCATCTACGATTGTTGTCAAATCATCGATACCCATTGTTTGTGAAGTCACAACTAAATACATAATCGCAGCAGCATTAGAATCCGCCTTGATGATCTGAGGTGGATCCGCCTCTTTGGGCAAAGAATTAACAACGCGAGAAATAGCATCACGAATATCAGAGGCAGCGACATTCAGATCGACACCAACATTAAACTTAACCTCAACACGAGAGCGACCAAAGGAAGACGTCGAAGAAATCGTTTTAACACCCGAGACACGTGAAACCGCATCCTCAATGGTTTTCGTGATTTCACGATCAATTGTTTCCGCTGATGCACCACGGAAATTCGTTACAACCGTTGCTACTGGAATATCTACATCTGGCAATTCGCGCACATCAACACCCATCCAACCAGCGAACCCAGCAATCACAATCATAGCATTCAAAACAAAGGTAAAAACTGGCCTGCGAATAAAAAGCGCTATAATGCCATTCCGCTCGGGCTCCACAACGGATTGTTTTGTTTCTGTTTCTTGTCTCATTATGCACCCTGCCCATCAGCTGTAGATGATTTCTGCTGATGGGTCTCTGAATCATCGATAACAGCACTTCTACCGGGGTAGAGCATCTGCACTCCCTGGACAATAATTTGATCGCCTTCCTTTAAAGGAGCATCCACGAATACTTGCCCTTCTATATGTTGGATAATAGACACGGGAACATATTCCACCTTCCCATCTTGTATTCTCCAAACAAAAGACCCTCTATTATTCCATTGGATTGCGAGGGGATCCACGACAGGAAAAAGTCCTTCGGGAAACTGAAACTTAATAGAAAAGGACATACCAGACATAAGTACATCTTTCTCATTTTCGATTTCAACCTGAACATGCAATGTACGACTTTCTTCATCAACTCTATTATCAAGTGCATGAATACGGCCGGTAAATACCTCATCTGGCCACGCTATCAAATTCACAGCCACTTCATCTCCTTTACGGATGCACGACACATATCGTTCAGGTATCCACACATCAACTAAAACGCGTTCTCTATTTTCAATGCGACCAACAACAGTATTGAGAGCGACCGTATTTCCTACATCAATGGGTAAAATACCGACAACTCCATCGATTGGCGCACGAATCGTCCGCCGGTAAAGTGCCAAATTAGCATCACGCAAGGCTAAATCCGCATTATCTAAATCTAGACGCGCAGCAATTTCCTGAACCTCCGTTGCCGTATTAGTAGAACGCAATTTAAGAGTTCGCGAAAGCGCCAATGCACTATTATCACGTTGTACCTTTGCTCTCTCAACCGCAATTTCCTCTCTTTTAGAATCAAGTTTTGCGATCAAATCTCCCGCCTGCACTTTTGCTCCCGCGGATACGTATAATTCGTCAATAATGCCCGCTGACCAAGGAGTTAATTCCGCCGCTGCTATAGCCCGCCCACTACCAATAGCATTAAACTGTTTATAAAAATTTTGAACTTTAACGGGACTAACGACAACGTGCGCAGGAGGCAACCCCTTCCGCATTTTAGATGTTTGGGGAACGCCTTTTGTCTGACTTACCGCAGACTTAGATTGCTCTGGACCGTGTTTTGACCACAAATAAGCACAAAATAAAGCGACAACCAAGCATACTAATGGAATAATTTTCTTGAACAGCCCCATACATCTACCCCTGCTTTACAATCGATACGTACATCCCCTGAAGCTCTCCCCAACAACGGCACCCGAACCTCGCGCAGAGATCAGGACAATGCCAGCAGCGCACCTCCAGCCAAACCAAAAACGTATCTTATTCACCACTCGCGGACCACCTAACGTCCAAACTAACTACAATTTTGTAGACCAAAGTGTCAAGTATTGTTACATTGAATGCGCAATAAAAGAACATCATGCAAAGCCTAACCAGGATCCCATGTCCTTCGTCAAAAATAGAGTGAACAGATAGATAAAATTTTTTGTTTCTAATAAGTTTCGCTTGCAATTCCACAATGAAACGATTAGGAACCCTCTTGTGTCTTATGCGATATGGTAAAAAGAATTGGAAAGGCACCCGTAGCTCAGCTGGATAGAGCACCAGACTACGAATCTGGGGGTCAGGAGTTCGAATCTCTTCGGGTGCGCCACCTTTCTCCGCTGAAGCTTCGTTAAGTATTTTTTGTTTCTCGCAGAGTTTAAATGGTATTGATATTCTTTCATGTTTTAAAAAACACTTTCGGACTATTCATTTACCTTCCATTTATTTTCTCAGCGAAGCTTTGCGGTGGTGGGTTTATTTCATCTTACTTTATGTTCTCCCTTCACGCAACTTATAGCCAAATTTTCTGGTGTTTCCCTATACGTCCATATGCAATGAACTTTGTTGCCAAGCCGTGGTACGCAACCCAAGCATTAAAAAAGATTAAGCTTAAAGAATTTCCTCATGCCTAAAACAGATATTGAAATTGCTCGCGTTGCTAAAAAGCAACACATCACAGAGATCGCGAAAAAAATTGGTATTACACACGAAGATATTATTCCTTACGGGCACGACAAAGCCAAAATTTCTTCCACGTACATCAAATCGCTCAGTAAAAACAAGAATGGTAAGCTCATCCTCGTCACCGCTACCAATCCGACACCAGCTGGGGAAGGAAAAACAACAACGACAATTGGGCTAAATGATGCATTGAACCTTATCGGAAAAAAAACGATAGCTACCTTAAGGGAACCATCTCTAGGCCCCTGCTTCGGCATAAAAGGCGGTGCCGCAGGAGGCGGTTATGCTCAAGTCATACCAATGGATGATCTTAATTTGCATTTTACTGGCGATTTTCACGCCATTACTGCTGCTCACAACCTTCTTGCTGCAATGATAGATAATCATATATACTGGGGAAACGCTTTGAATATTGATCCACGCCGTATCGTGTGGAAGCGGGTTCTTGACATGAATGACCGTGCGCTGCGCGATGTCGTTGTTTCATTAGGTGGAATAGCAAATGGGTTTCCGCGTCAGACGGGTTTTGATATCACCGTCGCATCGGAACTTATGGCCATTTTTTGTCTCGCCGAAAATTTAGAAAATTTAACGCAAAGACTTAAAAACATCATCGTCGCCTATCGCTACGATAAGACACCGGTAACAGTTGCTGACCTCGGTGCAGAAGGTGCAATGACAGTTCTTTTAAAAGACGCCATACAACCTAATCTTGTACAAACAATTGAAAATAACCCCGTTCTCGTCCATGGAGGACCTTTTGCAAACATTGCTCATGGCTGCAATTCAGTCATAGCAACAAAAACTGCTCTAAGGCTCGCTGATTATGTTGTCACGGAAGCAGGATTTGGAGCTGATCTTGGAGCAGAAAAATTTTTTAACATTAAGTGTAGACAAGCCAATATCGTACCAGATGCCACAGTCATTGTCTCAACAATCCGTGCATTAAAGATGAACGGCGGCGTAGATAAAAATAATCTAGTGAAAGAAAATCTTTCCGCTTTGCAAAAGGGAGCAGCTAATCTTCTGCGGCATATCAACAATATGAAGCACTTCGGTATCCCCTGTGTTATTGCTATTAATCATTTTGATACTGATAGCAATGTTGAAATAAATACATTACAAAAAATAGTCGCCACAACAGGACATAAAGCTGTGCTCTGTAAACATTGGAAGCAAGGCGGAAAAGGAGCCATAGAGCTCGCCCAGGAAGTTATTGCCTTAATTGAAAAAGAGGATGCCCATTTTAAGGTTCTTTATCAAGACGATCTCCCACTCACCAAAAAAATTAATTGTATCATAACGAATTTATACGGTGGACGCGGAGCCGTCATCCCAGATCATATCATCAAGCAGCTTGAATGTTGGGAAAAAGAGGGGTACGGAAACTACCCCATTTGCATGGCAAAAACACCCTTTTCCTTTTCTTCCGACCCCACAAAATATGGCGCCCCTATTGATTTTGAAATTCCTGTGCGAGAAGTTCGCCTTTTAGCG
Source organism: Bartonella numerosa (assembly GCF_037070845.1). Lineage (NCBI taxonomy): Bacteria > Pseudomonadati > Pseudomonadota > Alphaproteobacteria > Hyphomicrobiales > Bartonellaceae > Bartonella > Bartonella numerosa. The sequence continues at coordinate 33,307 of NZ_JAYMZI010000008.1, read as the reverse complement.
GGTGCGGGCTTCATCACTGTTATTTGTGGAGACATTATGACCATGCCTGGCCTACCACACTACCCTATTGCTGAAAAAATTTATCTTGATGGCAGTGGTGAAATTCAAGGGCTTTCGTAAAATTACGCCCATAAATTGGTTATCAATCGCGGAAAACTATTATTAACAAAAAGAGGGTGTTTTTTGAAAGCGATGTAGACAAGTATCTCATTAATATGGTATACATCCCGAGGTGCGTCCCTTTTTTGTGTAAAGGGACGTGGGTTTTTTGCCTATTGTTTATTGATACTGAAATAAAGCAGGATGGATCGTGCAAGTACTCGTTCGTGATAACAATGTTGACCAGGCGCTGCGCGCGCTGAAGAAAAAAATGCAGCGTGAGGGCATTTTTCGTGAAATGAAAATGCGTGGATACTATGAGAAGCCATCGGAGAGGCGCGCACGCGAAAAGGCCGAGGCCATCCGTCGCACGCGGAAACTTGCTCGCAAGCGTGCGCAAAGAGAGGGTCTCATCAGCGGTGGTCGGTCTGCCTTTGCGAAATAGAAACGCGTCTTTTGTTGGTGCATTGCAGATATTGATTGCGTGATGGGTAGTCGTTCCCTCGTGGGTGTGTCCTTTGAAAGTAGGAAAAGCGCCCGGAGTTTTGCTGCCCTTTCTAGGTATTTCTGCCTGCCATTGAGTCCTTGGCCGTCGTGTATCTGAGGCTTCGTAAGTTAAGAGTCTCCTCTCTTTTTCGTGGTTGAATTTCTTTAGAGTGTAGGCGTAGCTGCTATAGTGGGATTGTTTTTTCATTTAAGTCTGTTGTTGCGGAGTTTTGACACAAAAAAACCCCACCCCAACCACAAAGCCGTAGCTCGGATGGCTTTCTCTGTTTCAGAACCTTAGTAAGCGTACTTCAAAAACACCGGCTCCACGGATTCACTCCAAACTGAATAGTAATTCGACAAAAGCTTATCGGCATTCGTCTGCCCCATTGCAACCATCTCCTCTAAAGGCTTCAGAAAGCCCGCCTCATCCAAACCATCAGTATTACGGTTCCTACGATTTTTTAAGCCTTTTTGTGAAATAACCAAGGCTTGACGCACTAATTCTAAAACCGTAGTTTTACGAAAGGGTGTTCCTAGCCCCTCCTTTGGAGTGCAATTGCGCATGTGCAAAACTTCCTCCAAACGCCAATCCTTCGTTAAAGCCTCCGCTTCATTTAATGCTTCACCATCATAAAGAAGACCTACCCAAAAAGCTGACAACGCACAGATATGCTCTAAGGGGCCACAATCAGCCCCCCTCATTTCTAAAAATTGCTTCAAACGCACTTCGGGAAACAAAGTTGATAGATGATTGATCCAATCTCCCATATTAGGTTCCGCATTTTCAACTTTTTCTCTCAATGCTCCTTTCATAAATTGCCGAAAAGTCATGTGAGTACAGTCATGATAACGACCGTTGCGCACAACAAAATACATCGGAACATCAAGTGCCCACTCGACGTAATCTTCAAAGCCAAAACTCTCAGAAAACACAAAGGGGAGTATCCCAGATCTCTGATCATCCGTATAACGCCAAACTTCAGAGCGCCAAGACAGCAAACCATTTGGGCGCCCTTCAGTAAAGGGTGAATTAGCGAATAACGCTGTTACGATAGGCTGTAACTTCATAGACACTTGCATTTTTCGCCGCATATCAGTTTCAGATGAAAAATCAAGATTTACCTGAATAGTTGATGTCCTGTACATCATATCAAGTCCATTGAAACCAACTTTTGGCATATAATTAGACATAATTTTATAACGTGACTTCGGCATTCGCGAAGTCTCAGCTAAAGTCCACTTTGGACTAGCACCGATACCAAGGAAAGCAATACCCAACGGCTCCGCGATACTTTTGAGAAGTGTCAAATGCTTCATAAGCTCGCGGTAAGTATGACAGACCGTTTTCAGCGGCGCGCCAGATAATTCAAACTGTCCTCCAGGTTCTAAAGAGATGGCACCGTGACCAGCTGGGCCCACGAGACCGATGATATTTCCCTTATCTGAAATGGGTTCCCATCCTAGAGCCTCCTGCATTCCTTCTAAAAGTGCACGAATTCCCCTCATCCCCTCATATGGAACAGAGCTAAAATCATTTATATAAAATGGAAATTTTTCATGCTCCGTGCCAATGCGCCAATCATTTTCTGTTTTACACCCCGTTCGAAAATAGCTAACCAAGCTCTCTAGGCTAGAGATTTCACTTTCACAAGTTATATCAAGCGCCATGACCTATTTTGTCCTATTCCTATTTGTATCACTCAAACTTTAAGTGAATCATCCGAAATAATTTTACAGATTTCTCGATCAATTGACAAATCCCCTTCCGTAACATTAAGAAGGGTCAAAGCAACGACAGCTGCAGTGTCAGCACGCAAAATACGCGGCCCCAGTGATATTGAAATCACGAAGGAGTGTTTTTTTAAAAAATTTCTCTCTTCTTCGCTAAAACCGCCTTCCGGACCAATAAGAACGCCTCGAGCAGTAATTTTTTGCTTTTTCAACAGAGGTAATGGATTATGCACCTCTTGCGCTTCATCACAAAAAAACAAAGGCTGCTCCTCATCCCAGAACTCCAAAAGTTTTTCTAACGACACAGAAGGAAAACATTTAGGTACAGATAAAATGCCACACTGTTCAGCAGCTTCAATAACATTTGCCTCCATACGCGCCATATTGATACGAGTCGCTTGCGTATGACGCGTCACGACAGGCTGCAAAACTGATGCGCCCATTTCTACTGCCTTTTGTACCATATAATCCAAGCGTGCACTCTTCAGTGGAGCAAAACAGTAAATAAGATCCAAATGCGCTGTCTGCAGCCTCTCTTGATGGACAAGCTGGGCTACAACAGACCTCTTCTCAACAGCAATGAGTTTGGCAAGCCACTCGCCATCCTGCCCATTAAAAAGCAAAATCTCATCTCCTTCCTGCATGCGTAAAACCCGTATGAGGTAAGAAGCCTGAGAACCCTCTATCCTTATTTTTTCACTCATAGAAAACGATTGACGAATGAATAATCTTTTCAGTTTATAATTTGCACGCATGAGAATTTTGCCACAGCCAACTTTAATCATCAAAAAACAGAAGAATCACAATCTATAAAGCTCTAACATGCAAAGAACGAAGTAGTTTTATCGATTTTATGAAATAATATTGGAACAAGTACGATATGAAATTATTCCCTTCCCATACAAATCCGTAACAGCACACTATTTGCCATTACGTTTAATAATTGACATATGATCGGAGGAAAATATATCTGCAGAAAAAGCCGACGTTGTCGTCGTCACTATCCTAGCTTTTATTCTAGTAATCACAGGAATTAAATCAGTTGGAGCAAATAGAGAGTCTGCAATTTCAAAAGATAGGTATAGCATCTCTTCCCAAATTAACGATTGTAAGCGCACAGCAGCACACCCTTTCAATTTTTTACCAATATAACGCTTCATAAAACGCCCAAAATTCGTCCCCATAACAAATGACACGAATAGATATACGTGCACATCTTTTTAATCAAAAAATTGCCACGGCCATTTTCTACAGAGCTAGAGGAAAAAATCCACACAAAACCACCTGCAATATACCGAGCATCCCCGTACAGAGTTTCTGTGCCACCTCTTTTCAAACTACGGTCCTGGCTCATGTTGGTCACACCGGCCTTGTGATATCTTCTAGGTTTTCCCCCGAATAAATTGGAACTAACTCGTAACCTACATTAATCATTCCGCCACTGTCATTGTCCTATCTAAAATTTCACCTGAATATCCTGACGACCAAATACCGTCAACGGAGCGTCGTTATTTTCTGAAATAAATTGTTTTTTGCAAGGAAATAGAGCGTACAGCGCGTTTTCAAAATCCTCAACCCGAACAGACAAACACCTACACCAGTCACATCAAAGCTACCCTTGGTTTACACAAATAGAAACACCCAAACCCTCTAAAGAAACCTCATATATCAATGAAATTATCAGACGCCATCCTTTAATACGCACTTTTTTGTTAACTACTCAATTTAAATACTGCACTAAATAAACCGAAAAAACACCAGTGTATCCGAGATTGAAAACATGTTATCCTCATTCATACTGTAGTAGCTCGATTAACGAATGCAATGTTATCTATATCTACCTCTACTTACAGTGTAATAAAGTCAATCACCGACTTAGATACGATGAAAAATTATCACACTGAAATACATTGCCTCCTCTTAAGCTGAAAAAAATTTTGATTCCAAAAAATTGAAATTTAGATCATTTACACCGAAGCTCCAATCGCAAATCGGGACATGCGATTCTGGAAACAACACTCTAGAGACACACGGCTTCCCATATTCACCGTAAATACGACGTTATCCACTTTAATACGCCCAGCTGCGCTAAAGAGTAAGACGCCCACACAACGATAATTAACTAAATATTTTTATTTCGCTGATCCCGATGCCAATTTTCTCTGACCACTGCTAATATTTATTTTCGGCTATAAAGCGCACCAACGCCCTAATCAAAACCTAATATTCAAGAAGTCCTCTTTATAAAAATGAATACCATCAGGCCCGGCAGAGCGGCGTTAATGCCCACCTCAACGTCGCATTTCCCCCATCTATAACGACACCTGATCTACATCAATGGACAACTTCACCAATCCCCCAATTGACAAAAAACCACACGAAACTGCGTTTTCTGCACAAACTTCAAATAACCCAAAGCCACATCTTAACCTGTCTTTTTTCTGAGTTACCAAAAAAGCCGCCATACCCAATGCACGCAGGCACCATTTTCAACGACAACCCACCCCAAATCGACCACTTTATACCTGAACATTCAGAGCTGTACCTAAATTTGACAGATGCTACACGTCACTAATCTCACACACTCCGTGACTATGACGACCTATCAAAAATCAACCATCACTTTAACAAAATCCTCTACAATGAACCATGAATTTATAACCTGCATCTACGAAAGAACATATTTCCGGAAAATGCTCGTTTAAAGGCACCTCAATTTCCGTCGGTCAGACCCGTAGTAAAGATGCGATATAACCAATTTTGCACGTAAAAATAACGCCAGAAAGAAATACTCCAAGGCAATAGAGAAGTTTTAACCATAATGGATTGTCACGTGATCGTACACCACAGCCCTTTCCTGCATCTGGATGCTACATCAAATAAAGACGCGTCGTGCTTTCTGAAACAACATGAGGTAGGGCGAAAGACGGCTGTAAAAAACTTTTCTGGAAACTCTTATTATTCTAGCGCATATGATTTTCATCATACTTTTCCACCTCATGACAAACTCAAAAAATTAAATTATCCTTAAAAAAATTTTGTAATATTAAAATCCACACACCGAAACTCAATAACCTAATTATTCTTATTTTTATCCAAAGATTATTGGAATAGAAATGTTGCTGCTTCTTAATAAAGTAACTATCCTAAAATATTTCAAAAGCCGAAAATATAAAATTATCAAATCACTCTTACCATCCCTGTATTAACGTTGCGATATAATCCCGTTGTATTGCCAACAAATGCTCAAAAGAAACAAGCAGCCCTGCACTGAAAGGATCCCCTTCATGAACAACATTATAGACGGAAAAAAGCTCGCCGAAGAGATCATTACAAAAGTAAAAGCCGAAACGACAAAGCTCCACAATCATCACAAAATACAGCCCGGCATTGCCGTCATCATCGTCGGAGAAGATCCCGCAAGCCAAATATACGTAAAATCAAAGAGCAAAAAAGCTGAAGAATGCGGTTTTTTCACAATAAAGCATATGGTACCTAACGAAACACGAGAAGAAGAGCTTCTTCAACTCATTGAGACATTGAATATTGACCCCAAAGTCCACGGTATTTTAGTACAACTTCCCTTGCCTGCCCACATCAATACGAACCGCGTAACACAAGCTGTTTCTTTCCAAAAAGACGTCGACGGCTTTCACCACATCAATGTAGGAAAACTTGTGACAAACGCATTTGAAGACGCGATAATCCCTTGCACACCAGCTGGTGCTATGATGATGATTAAACAGCAATGTGGTCAGGATTTGTCAAATCTTGATGCTGTTGTTGTTGGACGCTCTAATATTGTCGGAAAACCCATGGCTGCCCTATTAACAGCGGCGAATGCAACTGTGACAATTGCTCACAGCCGCACCCGTGACCTCGACGATGTGTGTCGTAGCGCCGATATTTTAGTAGCAGCAGTAGGACATCCAAAAATAATTAAAAAAGAATGGATTAAAAACGGTGCTATTGTTATTGATATTGGCATCAACCGCATTCCGGCACCAGAAAAAGGTATAGGGGAGACACGTCTCGTCGGTGATGTCGACTTTGAAGGAGTAAAAGATAAGGCTGCCGCTATTACTCCTGTTCCAGGTGGCGTTGGTCCCATGACAATCGCTATGCTCATGGTTAATACTCTAAAAGCTGCTGCTCGATTACATAATTTACCTATGCCAAAATTTTAAAACTTCACGTACTTTCATTATACTTATACCACTTTCTTTTTTCTGCACGATTAACGAATTTCCAAAAAACACAAAAGACATCATATCTAGCGCCGTGTTCATCATCTAGAAAGTCAGAAAAATGCGATCGATTACATGTTCAGACTTAACCATATCATTTGCTGAAAACTAACTTTCACCTATGGTGATATCGCGATAATGTCATCACCCTGCAAGCATACAATGGGACCACTACTCAAATCTCTTAATGTCGCACACATCATGGACACTCTACACTATCAACTAAGAAAATATCCCGTCTATCAATTAAACTGTTAATTAAAGAAGGAAAATCACCAGACGATCGTGAACCAAGAAATGCAGGATTATACAACAATAACGCCGTATCTGACTTTTTTATATGCGCGCCCTATTGCTCGAAAGAGGCCGAATATTTTTAGCGTCCGTGCTACGTCTAGTTTCGCTTATTTCATTTTCTGCGGGAGACCAATAGACCTGAACAAGATGATGAGCATGGCGCAAAACTGCCCGAACGGGCATTTCCGTTTCCGATCCGTCCTGACAAACAGTTTCAAAACAATTGCGTTTCTGAAAACCTTCGAAATGAATAACAATGAAACGAGATTGCACTATAATTGGCAAAGTAAGTGTTAACCTTGGCTCGTGAACGCTTTTTGTATGAATGGGTAAAACAATTGCTTGTGTCCGAGGGTCAAGCGCTTGTTTCAAACGGTCAGCATCAGGAAAAAAGGAAGCGGTATGTCCATCAGTACCCATTCCTAAAACGACAACATCAAATGGTCGGGGCAAAGTATTTATACGATTAGCGGCCGAAAACGCTGAAAGTTCAGCAGTAATCGCCTTATGATAAAGCCCAATAAAACGTGCTTTAGCCGCAAAATTTTGTAACAAACAGCGCCGCACAACATATTCATTTGAACGCTCATCATCAACAGGCACAAAACGCTCATCAACCAAAGTGATGATGATATTTTTCCAATCGATATCTGCCTTTGATAGATAATGAAAAAACAGCTCCGGCGTTTTACCACCAGAAACTGCTAGGACTGCTCGCTTATGTTCAAGGACAGATACACTAAGCTCTGCAGCAATTCGATCAGCTAAAGCCAAAGCTAGAGCAGTAGGTGTTTCAAAATTTAAACGATCGATATTCATTCCATGCATTATTATCGCTCTAAACTAAGTTGTTCTGTATTCACTATCACGTTCCATCAAAGCAACTAAGACCAAGTAACATCCACGTAAACCAATATTACTAAATAAACGAACCGCCCCATTGCCACTAATCCCTTTAAGATCAAGACACTAAACGACTTCAACTTCATCACAATAAGCAAACAATACCATATCTCCGTGAATAACATCAGCAAGCAAGCGCCTATAGGCACACCACGATAGCGTTAAAACATAAAAACAAAACACGTGTCCAAAGAAATACAACAAAGACACAACCCCCAAAAACTTGGACATTAAATTACCAAACACTATCTCATGCTTTGCGCCAAAAATATTTACAAAGGATCATTTTTAAAGCCATAGCGATTTCAGACAATTTTGTGAATTCGCGCTCACCAATCCATTAAATAAAAAAACCTCCATCCATCTAATGTCAATGATCAATTCACATCTCAAATACTAAAGGCTCCACTCCCGCCATAACAGTTTTTCCAGATAATAAAGGGAGATTCTATAAAAACCACCCAACATGCCAAGGGGGCGCGCTCCCTAGTACATCATCTTTCCCTACGTTATAAGCACCAAGAGGCACCGTAAAATATAGAATTTTTAGTTTTTCCCACCTGCAGCATTTACACTATTTGTGAAGATTTCCTATCAGCAAAGCAAAACAAATCGCGCAAAACGGCCCCTGCACCATCACAACTCCACAAGACCTCTACGATAAAAAAGGACCTAAAAACTATCATCCCAATTTGACACATCATCTCCACCAAATATTTCCAAAATACCCAATCTCGTCCAACTGCCGTTTTTACATATCATAGTCAATTGCCTTTTTAACGATAGCTCATTTTTGATAGTACAATTAAACTTATTTTTCTTTAACCTTTAAAATTATATCGTTAAAAGACGGACGAACCTATCGTAAATTAAAACAAGATACCCGCCGTATTCTTCGATCATGGCAGATAAAGTTAAGAAATCTGAATCTGTTCGATCGAGTGTCAACAAAAATGATAAATTAAATGCACAAAGAAATAATTATGCCGTATTTGACTTGGATTTCTTTCAATAAAAATATTTACCCAAAGCAATATGGAAAAATGTTAACGCCTTCAGGTTACCCACCGCTTAACAAAGGGCACGATTCCGATCACACACACCACTCCGCTAAATTGCTTAATATGAAAACAACGATACAGAGGGGATACAAACTCGTGTAGCAAAAAGCCAGCACCACTTGAAAAATTACCAAAATACTTCGGTAAACACACACTCACCCCTCGCTGCATTTAACTGCAAAAAAACCAATTGCTAAAACAGGAAAACACTAAGTAAACTATTCAGCTTTCTCGTTGCGAAAATTATCTCGTCAGAAACGATCCATCAAAGAAAACCACCGCGTTGCCAAAAATAACAATGGGTCACGCAAAAACCTCCCGCCCGGAAAAGACGAAATCTTCAAATTCTGAAAACACTCAAAGCGTTCACGCCTACCCATAAGCCACTCAGCGTACAACTTCCCTACAAAAGGAGCGAGAACAACCCCATGCCCTGAATATCCACCACAATAGGTTATTCCCGGAAAAAGTTGGCGAACATAAGGCATACGCTCAACTGTAATGGCGACCGTTGCTCCCCAACGATGTGTCAAGTTTACTGATTTGAGATGGGGATAAATTTCAGCAATCTGCCATCGTATCAAATCATCCAAATTTGTGGGGTGCTGATTATCGCGACTTTCTACTCCACCAAATAATAAACGATTATCAAAAGTTTTGCGGAAATAGCGAACCATAAAACGTGAATCATCCACTGATTCACCACCTAAAAGAATCGGATCATGCCTTGGTAGAGGCTCCGTCGCTCCGATGTAAGAGCGAATAGAAACAATATTTTTCTCAACAAAATGTTGCAAGCCAATCTTATATGCATTGGTTGCCAACAAAACGCGCTCAGCCACTACGTTGCCCCGCTCTGTCACCACTACACAGCGGCCACCGCTGCGCTCTACCGCCGTCGCTCGTGTCTTCTCATAAAGTTCAGCGCCAGAATCTTTTGCTTTTTTTGCCAACCAAACAACCAACTTTAAGGGGTTTATATGGCCAGTTGTGGCATCATAAATACCGCCGCAATAAAAAGATGAACCAAGCCGTTCAACCGTTTCATCTTTGTCCATAAAAGTAAGACCGTGATAACCATAACGCTGCATAACATCAATATGCCGGAGATAAGACGCTATTTCACGTTTTCTATGTGTTACAGAAAGTTGCCCCGCCATAAAATTACTATGGCAATCAGAAATAGCACACCAAGACAGAACATCCCCTTTGGCTTCTTCAGCCAAATCAAATAACGCCTTACTTCGCTCAAAACCATATTTTTTCTCTAGCGTTTCCACCCATTGCCGTTGCCCCGTACCCAATTGACCACCGTTGCGCCCCGAAGCACCATCACCAAAACGCGAAGCATCAAACAAAACAACACTCACCCCCGCCTTAGCTAAATGATAAGCGGCAGAAAGTCCCGTAAATCCACCTCCAATTATAACCACATCACACTGCGCCTGTCCGTCAAAAAGCGGGTAAGCAGGACGATCACCCAAAACACTTTCGTACCAAGATATCCCCGGAGAAATTGAATTATAACCTACCATCGTAATAAAATTCAAACATTGAGCAAAAGATATTCACGCTCCCACGGACTAATCACTTCCATAAAAGTCTCAAATTCTTCCCGTTTAATTGCCGCATAAGTACTTACAAACACATCCCCCAAAATGGAACGTATCGCTGTATCTCGCTCAAACAAGCTAACAGCCTCAATGAGCCCGCGCGGTAATTCTACATTATCAGAATTTACATTACCCATTGCTGGCTCATCTGGTTCAAGCTTTTGCTGCAAACCAATGAGCCCACAAGCCAAAGAAGCGGCAAGTGCTAAATAAGGGTTAGCATCCGACGAGGGCAGCCTATTTTCAACGCGCCGTTCCTGTGGTGCAGAACGCGGCACACGAAAAGCAGTGGTACGATTGTCATATCCCCATTGCAAATTAACGGGAACAGAAATGCCGGGCACGAGACGCCGATAAGAATTTACATAAGGAGCAAGCATCACCAACACTCCAGCCATATGCCTTTGCAACCCACCAATAAAATGGCGAAAATAAATGCTTTCTCCACCATCCTTCTCCGTAAAGATATTAACACCAGTTTTCTTGTCAATGACTGATTGGTGAATATGCATGGCAGAACCCGGCTGCCCTTGAATAGGTTTAGCCATGAAAGTTGCATACATATCGTGTTTAAGTGCTGCCTCACGAATTGTCCTTTTAAACATAAAAACTTGATCAGCTAGTTCAATCGGATCGCCGTGACGTAAATTGATTTCGAACTGACTTGCCCCCTCCTCATGAATGAGCGTATCGATTTCTAGCCCTTGCGCCTCTGAAAAATGATAAACGTCATCAATCAAATCATCAAATTCGTTCACACCAGCAATCGAATACCCCTGCCCTCCACCAACTGAACGCCCAGAACGACCAACTGGAGGAAGCAAAGGATAATCAGGGTCAGGATTTTTCTGTACCAAATAAAACTCAATTTCTGGTGAAACAATTGGTTTGAGCCCCATTTGGGTATAGCAATCAACCACTGTCCGTAAAACATTTCGCGGTGTATAATCTACAACTTGTCCATTTTGATACACAAGATCACAAATGACCTGCGCGGTGGGAGCCTCTTCCCATGGTACAATGCTTAACGTAGAAAAATCAGGCTCGAGACGCAAATCACCATCCGTTTTTGGATACTCAAAACCTCGACCATCTTCAGGATAATCTCCTGAAATTGTCGCCATAAAAACCGCTGAAGGCAGCGCCAACGACGTCTCCGATATAAATTTTTTGGAAAGCATCATCTTGCCACGTGCCACACCTGCTTGATCAGGCGTAATACACTCAACATCTTTCACATCTCGGAAGGCAAGCCACTGCGACGCTTGCTCCCAATTATCGACACCACGTAAATTCTCGAGAAAATCAGAAATAGGCCCAGGACCCCTACTTTTCACGCGTCTACCATCCTTTTCGGCCATAATACAACAATTTTTAGAAACAGCCAAGACTCGATTATAATATTACCTCACATACAGAGATGACGCCACGCCCACCGCGGTAGAGTCTCCCCGCAAATTACTGGCAGAATCTGGGCTATTTACTATATCATATACAGCGAAGAATTTGGTACGGTTGGTGGGATTTGAACCTACGACCTCTGGTGCCACAAACCAGCGCTCTAACCAACTGAGCTACAACCGCACAAAAGAAGGATCTTAATAAAAGCCCTAATAATTGTCTACTACTTAGAGAATACCGACTCTCCACCTCGTGTGACATAAGGAAGATCGGGAAAGTTTGCAAGCCCCTTTGAGAAAATCTACTATTTTTTACTAAAAAACAGCCCCATCACCAAGAAAGAGGGCGCTTTGCCCAATGCTCAACACGATGATCGCGGTAACTTCCTATATTATCAACACCATCCTTCTGCATAAATCGTAAAATCTCTTCTAAAATAGCTACAACAAGGCCAGGGCCTTCATAAATCATTCCACTGTATAATTGGACTAAATCTGCACCAGCTTTAATTTTTTCCAAAGCCGTCTGCGCACTATTCACCCCACCAACACCAATAATTGCAATTTCCTTTCCCAATTTTTGGCGCATTTTTGCGAGCACTACAGTGGAATACTCAAATAGAGGACACCCAGATAGCCCCCCTTTTTCTGTACTTAGCTTGCTATCTGTGAGCCCTTGACGTGAAATAGTGGTATTCGAAACAATTAAACCATCAAAGTCAGAAAGTACCATTTCTTCAGCTATATCATCCAATTCCTTTTCCGATAAATCAGGCGCAATTTTCAAAAAAATTGGAATAGAGAACCCATGCTTTTCCCTTTGCTCATTACGCACTTGAGAAACTGCATTTATCAAAAGACGTAAGCTACCACGAACCTGTAAATCACGTAAGCCCGGTGTATTAGGCGAAGAAATATTAACCGTAAAATAATCAGCAACATCATAAAAACGAACAATGCCAATAGTATAATCATCGATCTTATCGAGAGCATCTTTATTAGCGCCGATATTGACTCCTACAATACCGCGTTTTTTGCAAGTGCATAGCCTATCATGCACAATTTGGTGCCCGTCATTATTAAAGCCCATTCTGTTAATAATCGCTTTGTCCTCTCTTAAGCGAAAAAGCCGCGGCTTTGAATTTCCGGCTTGGGCTTTTGGCGTAACCGTACCGACCTCTGTAAAACCAAATCCTAAATGAAAAACAGATTCTACAACCTCTGCATTTTTATCAAAACCAGCGGCAAGGCCAATAAAATTTTCAAACTTGAGCCCAGCAACAGTCACACATAAGCGTCTGTCAACGATCTTCCGATAGTTATTCAATCCACTTTTAAGCCCAATAATCGCTAGACGGTGCGCATGCTCTGGATCCAACACAAATAAAGCAGAACGACCAATACAACGAAAGAAACTCATCAGCTTTTCTCCACAACACAAAAATGATTCACTATGCTATAAAAACGGCTTAGCGCACGAGACAGCAAAGGTAGCAAATTACCCAATGAGCGATAAATACTAGAAAAAAATCACCCTACACCTGAAAAAACTCTTTTAGCAATCATGCAAACATTGGGAATTGAAACAATCTGTACACGAAGATGTAGAGAATGATCCATAAAATACACTCCCCTTTCAATACAAAATTATACAGGTCACAGAATATTTCTGTAAATCAGGCATAATTTTTATTCCGGATTAAACACTCTCACTTCACTTCAAGCCGAATGAGCCATGTATTTAAAAACATTCAATGGACCAAATAGCGTTCAAAGAAAGAGTTTGATACCAACAGACCTTGTACTGCAATGAGGCAAAGACTGCTCTTTCCTTTTCTGTAAAAAGCGATAATTAAGGCTATCGTATATCACGTAGTTAAGCAGAGGGGATACAATGTTTAAAGAATTTAAAGAATTTGCCATAAAAGGCAACATGGTTGATCTTGCTATTGGTGTGATTATAGGGGGCGCTTTTGGCAATTTGGTTAACTCAATTGTCAATGATATTTTTATGCCAATAATCGGTCTCATAACGGGTGGAATTGACTTTTCTAACATGTTCATTCAACTCGCAGGGGAGAAACAAGCGACTCTGAGCGCTGCAAAAGAAGCCGGAGCGACCATTAGTTACGGTCACTTTATAACCTTGCTCATCAATTTCCTTATCGTTGCTTGGATTCTCTTCCTGTTTGTTAAGGGCATGAACAAAATGCGCCGAAAACACGAAGAAACGAGAAGTCCACAAAAAATATCCATGGAAGAACAGCTTCTGTTAGAAATCAGAGACCTATTAGCCCGAAGACAGTAAATTAGTGCTAAAACTTACTCATGGAATACAGGAAAGAACATCTGCACAGTTGTTCCATGATTAGGTTTTGAAAACAATAAAAACTGACCGCCGCTCTTTTCTACCATAGATTTACACATCGGCAACCCCAGACCGGTTCCAACGAAAGTGCTGTCACCCGATCTGCTATCCCTACGTTCTACCTGTCCATAAGGCTGCATAGCCTGTGCGATTTCCTCATCGTTCATCCCTATGCCATTATCACTTACAGAAATCCTTACCTTCCCCCTCTTTCCGCAAGAAACATGGACAATAATTTGTCCACCTGACGGTGTAAAACGGATAGCATTAGACAGGAGATTCCATATAATCTGCCGAAATATTTGCCGCGACACATGGATAAATGGTAGATGATCTGGCGCAAAAATGCGCATGATGATACCGCTATTGTTAGCCTGCATCTCAAGAAGGGACATACAGGAACGCAAACAGGACGCCACGTCAAGTTCTTCAATTAAGACGGGCGCGCTGACCTGACCATTTAAGCCTAAATGATTTGCTTTTGAAGATTCCAATAACTGATTAACCAGCGACAATATGTGCTTTCCAGACGAAATAATATCACGCAAGTACCCCCGATAACGCTCGTTATCTATAGGGCCAAAACGGCCATCATTCATAATTTCCGCAAAACCAATAAGAGCATTCAAAGGCGTCCGCATTTCGTGGATGATTCCGGCCGCTCCGCCTCCTTCTACCTTTTTGCCTAAAGGCGAAGCAACCCCTGAAGTGTTACGCAACATAACAGCATAATCACATTGTTGTCGTACCAAAGGTACGATTACCACAGAAACTTGTATATTTTTACGACTTTTTGTCACCAAATCAGCCGTTTCATAACGATTTAAAATCTGATTTTTCTTCTTAGCGCGAATCTGCGTAAAATATTCTTCAATAAAAAACTTACTCTTCAAAGCAAATAATGACGATAACGGCCGTGCTAATAATTCATCTATTTCGTAACCGATCAATGCTAATGCGGCTCCACTGGCTGATTGAATTAACCCCTGCCCATCCAGCCACAAAACGCCATCAGTCGCCATATCCAACAATGATAGAACCACTTCAGGCTCTTTTATAAGAGTCTGCTCTATAACCTTTGCGTGCGATACTTGAGAAGACGGTACTTGATCTATCATTTCTTCAACGAAGCGCTCAGTCTTTGTGGGAGGATGCAGCTCACCGCGCAACTGTTCTGCAATCTCGAAAAAAGCTGAACGCTCTACATCTGAAAGACCAGATATGTCTGTATCCAGCTTTTCATCTCTTTGTTTTTGTACTTTTTCTTGCATCTTTTAAAAAACCAAAGTCGCAAACTCTTGATCTAGTATTCAGCATTCAAAGCCGGCACGGTAGGTAACTAGCAAACTTATGAAATCTGCCGATAAATAGCAGATCCTAAAATACATGAAAATGCCAGACCTACAACTTCAGCATACTCCTTCTAAACATCACAAATTTGTAATTTCACACTCATCACCGCCACGACCGATACTGCCGCACCATCGCAAATTATCAACGGAAAAACATCCTCTCCAATAATACGCTAAGCAAAAACAAATAACCTCGCCGAAGATTACAAAAAAAACCAGCGTAGCAACCTAAGTTACTCGGCCCAACGAGCACCGCACACCAAAAACTTTTAAAGCACCCAGTACACCACAACACCGAATATACCTTCGAAATTTTTTACATAATCTGCATTAAATACAAACATTCTTACGGAGAACACCGCCTCCCCCTTCTTCCTCCATTCGACATTTGCAGTATTTTAAAAAAGCACCCACAAGATAAAATAACGTCCGATCCCACAAAATTCCAAGCACCGATCTTTCAAACTAACTGTCATTAAGCAAAATCTCTCGTTTACCAACATGATTAGCAGCTCCAACGATGCCTTTTTCTTCCATTTTTTCAACGATAGAAGCCGCCTTATTATAACCAATAGCAAGCCGACGCTGAATATAAGACGTCGAGCACTTTCTATCACGCATAACAATCTTGACGGCACGTAAATAAAGCTCATCATTATCGTCTCCCGAATTTCCTGATACAGAACCCTTCGCATCGCCAGCAGAATCTGGGTCCTTATTATCCTCTTCGCTATCCGTTACCGTCGCTAAATAATCGGGATTTCCTTGCATTTTAAGATGCGCAACCACAGATTCAACCTCTTCGTCGGAAACAAAAGGCCCATGAACGCGCACAATACGACCACCCCCAGCCATATGCAACATGTCCCCTTGACCCAAAAGAGTTTCAGCGCCTTGTTCTCCCAAAATTGTACGACTATCAATTTTCGATGTTACCTGAAAGGAAATGCGGGTAGGAAAATTTGCTTTAATTGTACCCGTAATGACATCAACGGAGGGACGTTGCGTTGCCATAATGAGATGGATCCCCGCGGCACGCGCCATTTGTGCCAAACGCTGAATGGCATTTTCGATTTCCTTTCCCGCTACCATCATCAAATCAGCCATTTCATCAACGATAACAACGAGATATGGAAGTTGTGTCAAATCCATTTCTTCTTCATGATAGAGAACTTCCCCACTCTCTTTATCAAACCCCGATTGTACGGTGCACATAATCCTTTCACCCCTCTGAGCAGCAAGCGCAACTCTCGCGTTAAAACTGTCAATATTACGTACACCCAATTTCGCCATTTTTCGGTAACGTTCCTCCATTTCACGAACTGCCCATTTTAAAGCTGTTACAGCTTTTTTTGGATCGGTCACCACAGGTGTCAAAAGATGCGGAATTCCATCATAAACAGAAAGTTCTAACATCTTAGGATCAACCATAATTAAACGGCACTGCTCCGGCGTCATTCGGTAAAGGATCGACAAAATCATCGCATTAATCGCAACAGACTTTCCCGACCCTGTCGTTCCTGCAACCAATAAATGGGGCATTTTAGCTAACTCTGCAATCACAGGCTTGCCGTTAATCCCTTTTCCTAAAGCAAGAGCTAATTTAAACGAACTCTCACGAAAAGAACTTGATTGGATTAATTCACGCAGATACACTGTTTCACGGACAGCATTTGGCAACTCAATTCCGATTACGTTGCGCCCAGGAATCACAGCAACACGCGTAGAAATAGCAGACATAGAACGAGCGATATCATCAGAAAGACCGATGACGCGCGATGACTTTACCCCAGCAGCAGGTTCGAACTCATACATCGTTACCACTGGCCCCGGATGAACATGAATAACTTCACCCTTAATTCCAAAATCTTCCAGAACACTTTCTAGAAGCCCAGCACCACGCTCCAACGTTTCTTGTGTGATAATCGTACCTTCATGAAAAACGGGGTCTTGCAATAAATCAACCGGGGGAAACTCATAATTGCTACAATTTAAAGGATGGCAATTTAAGTCCAAAGAATCACGGCTAACTGACAGCGCTCTGGGAGTTCGTTGTGTTTTTCTTTTTACCTTCGATCCAGAAGCATCTTCCAAACTTTTTACGGCACCTTCTCCCACATGCTTAGCAACATCACTGGGAATATCCGTTATCACTGTATCATCTTCTAAATCAGCAAATACGCGAGAAGAATTTTCCATAACAAGTCCAGAATTACACATTTGAGATTCGGCTCTTCCCATGTTACCGGTTTTCGAATGTGTTAAACTTCCGGTTTGTCCGATATCCCGAATATTCTCTATTGCAGTTCCAGATATAATTGGAGCGTCAAATTTTAGAAAATGGTATTCAAGAACACGGTAAAGAGCTGCGATCGACTCGCCAAAAGCAGATACAGCGCTCAGCGCAACTTCATTGTTCGCAAAATTAATCGATTTAGCATCTTTTTCCGCAATTTTGTCATCTAGCCGTTCTAACACAAAAGGCCCACACTCAAAAAATACATCATCAGAAAGATGAAAAACAGGCTTTTCTTTTTTCTCGATGTCTTCTATTTGCAGCTCGGTCCCCCTCATATCCTCTTTAACTGAAATATTATCAATTTGTTGCAATAATTGCCCAATAGCCCTCGCATGATGAAGTGACATTTTTCTCCCAACTGGCTCAGAATTAACGCTTCTTCCAGTCAATTTCGAGGGTGCCGTTTTCCCATCACAACGCACAGTGACATCCGTGAGCCGTTTTTTTTCTTGCTCTGTGAAAATTTTAAATTTTTTTGCAAAAATCGGATCTGCCTCTATGCGGCGACGTAAAATCTCAACTTCTGGTGTTCGTGTGAAGCGCACATTCCGTCCAAGAGTAAAGGCCCTCTTCCACACTTCCGGATAAGGAAATATCTCCGTGATTTTAGTAGATGGACCGCCCCTCAGTGCGCCTTCCGCACCTTCATCAGGAAAAGAAGATGCAAAAGTGGACTTTGTTTTTGAATTATGCATGACACCCAACAAAACTATAGCAAAAAAAACCGCCTCTTAAAAAAGAATTGTGCGGGAATTTACAATACGAAGGTTAATAACTTTTTTCTTACGTCCATCTTTTTTTAAAAAAAGTTATGCTCCGATGATACTTTTTATCCATTATTATTTCACGAGTTGCGAGACCTACGATATCGCAGCTGTATTTACCAATTTTGGAAAATGCTGCTAATTACTCCGCTCCTTCCCTACACAATAAGCAATCTCACCTCAATTTTGTGCTCCGAATCGTCAAAAATCATTCTATCTCTATATTTTAAAATTACTCTTGTCATTTTTGTTAGAAACTGTTCAAATAACGCGAGATTTGACAGCAAAAAAATAGGGAGCACCTTATGCTTGATAAGCGAAAGTTTTACATTGAAGGGGTATGGAATAATCCAGACACTCCTCGCGATGCGCATGTTATTAACCCATCAACAGAAGAAGCCTGTGCCGTTATTAGTATTGGCAACGAAAATGATGTAGACAAAGCAATCAATGCCGCTAAAAAAGCTTTTCAAAGCTGGAAAATGACTTCACCGAATGAGCGGATCGGCTTTGTTGAAAAAATTTTGGAAATCTACGAAAGACGCTCGGAAGATATTGCGAAAGCTATTTCAATGGAAATGGGAGCGCCTATCGATATGGCGCGTAATGCGCAAGCTGCTGCAGGCAGTTTTCATATCCGTAACTTTATAAAAGCCTTTAAAAAATTTTCGCTCCAAGATGTTCTAGTTGAAGGAAATGATCGAGCAATTCTTCACCATGACCCCATCGGTGTCGTGGGGTTGATTACCCCATGGAATTGGCCTATGAATCAGGTAACTCTTAAGGTCATCCCTGCTTTACTAGCTGGTTGCACTATGATCTTAAAACCTTCTGAGATTGCCCCCCTTTCCGCTATGCTCTTCGCTGAAATTTTAGATGAGTCAACGCTACCTGCTGGCGTTTTTAATTTAGTCAATGGAGATGGTGCAACTGTAGGACGTTGTTTATCGACTCATCCAGACATAGAAATGATCAGTTTCACTGGGTCAACGAGAGCCGGAAAGGATATTTCTGAGAAAGCAAGCAATACTTTGAAGCGGGTTAGCTTAGAACTCGGCGGAAAAGGTGCAAATATCATCTTTTCCGATGCTGACCCAGATGCAGTCCAGCGTGGCGTGCGTCAGTGCTTTTATAATACTGGACAAACCTGTAATGCGCCAACACGTATGCTTATAGAACAGTCTATTTACAATCAAGCCGTAAAAACAGCCAGAGACATCGCCGAAAAAACAAAAGTCGGACCTAGTGACGAAGCGGGGAATCACATCGGTCCATTGGTCTCAAAGCAGCAATACGAAAAAGTTCAAGAACTTATCCAATCAGGAATTGACGAAGGCGCGACTCTTGTCGCGGGTGGTATTGGTCTACCAGTGGGTATGGAGCGCGGTTACTACGTTCGTCCAACAATCTTCGCCGATGTTACACCTAGCATGCGGATATTCAGAGAAGAAATATTTGGTCCAGTCCTCTCAATCATTCCATTCAGCACGGAAGGTGAAGCAATTGCACTGGCCAATGACACAGAATATGGACTATCAAACTATATACAATCACAAGATCGGGACAAGTGCCGTCGTGTCGCTGCACAAATGAAATCTGGTATGGTAGAGGTTAACGGACACGGCTTGCCTGATGGTAGTTTCTTTGGAGGTGTAAAGTTTTCCGGACGTGCCCGTGAAGGCGGCCAATGGGGAATCGAAGAATTTCTAGATACAAAAGCCATTTCATATTGGTGAATATATTTACTGCAGGCGCATGTATTGATACAACAGACAACAAATGAAGATGCTCTTGGACAAAGACTTGATCACTGGCTCGCGGAGCGGTGCCAGAGTGGGGTGTCGCGCTCGCGTCTGCAAACCCTCATCCGCGAAGGATGCCTTAAAATTGATGGCCAATTAGTAAAGAAACCAAAAACAAAATTAAAACCTAACCAAATAATCGAACTAATGGTGCCCACTCTTCAAGATGCAAAACCCAACGGTGAAGCTATCGCGTTAAATATTTTGTTCGAAGATGATTATATCATCGTCGTAGACAAACCCGCAGGCCTAGTTACTCACCCCGGAAATGGCAATTGGACAGGAACGCTAGTTAACGCTTTAATCCACCACTGTGGTGATAGTTTATCTGGTATCGGAGGTATCAAGCGTCCGGGCATCGTCCACCGTCTTGATAAAGATACCAGCGGAGTTATGGTCATTGCTAAAAACGATCTCGCTCATCAAAAACTCAGCTCTCAATTTTTTGATCACGGGCGAACCGGTGCATTAGATCGACGTTATCAAGCTATAGTCTGGGGATCCCCTAACCGTAATGTCATGACAATTGACACACACCTTGGACGTTCTCCCCACAACCGAACAAAGCAGGCAGTCGTTTGTAGCCAAACTCTTTACGCTCGTCACGCTATTACACATTTTTCTTTACTTGAAAAATACGGGAACCGTTCAGGTACAACATCTTTCGCTAGCCTCTTAGAATGTCGTTTAGAAACAGGACGTACACACCAAATTCGCGTCCACATGGCCCATATAGGACACCCGCTCATAGGCGACGCTCTTTATGGAAATGCTTTTAAAACAAAGTCAAATACAACTTATCCCATGATCAAAAACGTAATCGACCAATTCAATCGACAAGCACTGCACGCAACTAGTTTAACTTTTGAACACCCAGCTACAAGCGAAATTATATCTTTTGCCTCGCCACTCCCAAAAGATATAGTTGAACTTATTACCAGCCTAAAGACAATTGATTGAAACTTTTGTCCTTTTCATGATTTTACAATAAAATATCTCTTTTTGAACAAAATTTTATTATAGCGGTGCGAGAGAAAATTATATAATATTTAACGATAGGGTTTGATGTAATATCAACGAGAGAGTTTGCCTTGTCAGGGAATTCGTGAAGAAGGAGGGTGCTATATGGCCCGTATGAATTTAATATCGATAGCTACAGGTGATGGAGGGCTGAGTCATTACTTGGAAGAAGTACACAGTCTCCCAATGCTTAAGCCAAAAGAAGAATATATGCTGGCTCAGCGTTATCGCGAGCACAATGATTTGAAGGCTGCGCATAGATTAGTTACAAGTCATTTGCGTCTCGTAGCTAAAATCGCGATGGGGTACAGAGGTTACGGATTGCCAATTGGAGAGGTTATTTCGGAGGGTAATATTGGACTCATGCAAGCTGTTAAGCGCTTTGAACCAGAACGTGGATTTCGCCTGGCAACCTATGCAATGTGGTGGATTAAAGCCTCAATTCAAGAGTATGTATTGCGGTCTTGGAGTTTGGTGAAAATGGGAACAACTGCAAACCAAAAGCGTTTGTTTTTCAATCTTCGCAAATTAAAGAATAGGATCCAAGCACTCGACAGCGGTGACCTCAATGCGGAGCAAGTAAAAGAAATTGCAACGCAGCTGAACGTGACAGAAGATGAAGTTGTATCAATGAATCGCCGACTCGGCGGTGATACTTCGCTTAATGCGCCTCTCCGCACAAAAGAAGGTGAAAATAGTGAGTTGCAGGATTGGTTGGTGGATAATTCCGATAATCAGGAGCAAATTTTAATTGAACAAGATGAGTTGAAGAATCGTCGTTCTATGTTAACGGATGCCTTGGATAATTTGAATGATCGTGAAAAACGTATATTCAAAGCGCGTCGTTTGAGTGATGAGCCCATGACGTTGGAAGAGCTCTCTAGCGAATTCAATATCAGTCGGGAGCGTGTAAGACAAATTGAAATGCGTGCGTTCGAAAAGGTGCAACATTCCGTTAAAGCTTCTGCTTCGTCCCAGAGATAGGTACAACAAAGTCAATAATATTTGTATATTTTTAGTGGTGCTGGAGGCGTGATTTGATTTTGGTTTGGTTTCACGTTTCTGGAGGGGGGGGTGTCTTCTCTTGCAGATGGTGAATTATCTACCTTCCTGTTGTTTTGTTTTGCCCCTCACTGACAACTTTTTTCCGATTAGAAACCCTAGACTTTTCCGATCTAGTCAGCCACTGCTCAATAGCTTCATTAAAAATGGACTCCCCCATCGGCCCTTTTGCGAAAGTTAATTCGTTTACGCGCCCACTTTTATCAATTAATGTTAAACGTATCCAGTTTAACTCTCGCATTAATTGCAAATTTCTACCAAGAAACGGATGATTCCCGCTCAATGCAATGAGAAAAAAATTATCGTCAATTTTTGCAGGAACAACCCTCCTCAACGATTGCCCAATTGACTGCTCACTCGCTTTAAAGGTTAATGCCTGAACATCAGTTATAGCCTTGCCCGAAAATTTATCAGAAAGAATGAAAATAACATCCATAACATACGCAGCGGGAAAAGAAGAGTCGGTATTACGACGCAGAATCAACCGTAATAGCAATCCTTCATCTGGAATTGTTATATCACCCCGTATAGCTAATTCTTCCTGAGCTGTCGCATCTTGGAGCTCCTTTACAAGTGACCATCGTACGCTACCCGTTGCCACTTTTTCTGAATCATAATCCGTACGTGCCCTATAAAAAACCGCTTCTCCTAGCTGTTCTATTGGCTGCAAATTGGCTGCAATAACTGTCGAGGCTTTTTCTCTATTCAAAGACCCCCCCGTTTGGTCTAAACCAACATCAACCTCACTTCCATCTTCTAACAAGCGTTGTGTTAGCTTCCTATTAACCGAAAATACCTCCGGTGATGCATTAGAAATTTGAACACTTTGCCTTGATAACTGATGGTGACTCGATACAAACACGCGTCTCCCCACAAAACAAATACAAACAATCAAAATAATAAAACTGGCAAAAGCACTCATCCCTACTATGACACGTTTCTGCATCGACGAACGATTAGCACGGCGTAAAGCCTGAGAAAAAATATGCGAAACAACATGTGAGCTATCTATTTGAACAGCAGGAGCAAAACCAGGATCCTCAATGACATTTTCTTCAATACGCCGAGAATCTGGGTAAGAATCCATATTAACCAACTCCGCGTCCGGCGTAGCGAATGTGGAAGGCCCATTAGATTCTTTATTGTCCTTTAAATTTACAACATAGGCTTCCCATTTTTCTTCTGTCACCAAAACTGGAAGATTATCATTTTGCACTAAAACAGAGTCTTGTGTACTTTTTCCGTCCTCATTTTGGCCCGCAGACTTCCATCCAATTTTTGAAAAAAATTGTTCCTTCTCAACCGCTAAATACTCCTCTTCAACGATTGCGATAGCATTCTGCAAAACCTGTCTTTGTTCATCCGCCACTTTCTGTGATATTGTAGCCACTGTAAATTGATGCTCTAGTGTTTCAAAAGCTCTTTTATAAATTCGCTCGCGCACCTGCGATGTAACGTTGCTTTGTGCGTCAATTGTTTTTTTTAAGATTCTAACAAAGTCTACCATACCCTATTACGATCCCTCTCAAATTGAGGAAAGAAGCCCCAATTGCGAAGCAAGAATGCCTTTATTTTAACCTTCTAAATTGACTGCCGTTTATGCTCACATAATTATCCATCGTAATTTAATAGTAGTATGCAAAATAAACAACGTCGTCTTGTACTTTTCTGCTGTCCAGACCTCGAACCTTTATTTGTAAAAAACAAAGAAACTTGCCGAAGACTAATGCAAAATTTCCGGGATAGCGACTAATCCGCAAAGGGGTCTGTGATAGGGATAGTGTCGCCACGCTCAGGACTCGTAGATAAGAGAGACACCCGAGCACCTATTAACTCTTCAATACGACGTATATACCTGACAGCCTGTACCGGAAGGTCTTCCCAGTTTAGCGCGCGTGCCGTATTTTTCCAACCCTCCACCGTTTCGTACACTGGCTTCACGCGAATCTGAGCCTCCATGGAAGATGGTAAGTAGTCAATCCTTCTACCATCAAGCTCATAGCCAACGCAGATTTTAATTTCATCTAAACCATCAAACACATCGAGCTTTGTTAACGCTATACCCTGAACGCCACAAATCGACACCATCTGACGCACTAAGACTGTATCAAACCAACCACACCGACGTTTTCGACCAGTTACAACACCAAATTCATTCCCACGCGTTCCGAGAAATTCACCAATATCATTCACCTGTTCTGTGGGGAATGGTCCTTCTCCAACGCGTGTTGTATAAGCTTTTGCGATGCCCAAAACATAGTGCATTGACCCTGTTCTCATACCTGAACCAATAAATGCTTGCCCAGCAATTGTGTTCGATGACGTCACATAAGGATACGTCCCAAAATCATTATCTAACAGAGCACCTTGTGCTCCTTCAAAAAGAATATGCTTCCCCATTCGGGAACTTTCATCTAAAAGACGCCACGTACAATCCATGAAAGGCAGAATTTCATCTGCTACTTGCATTAACTCATTATAAAGCTCTTTGGGATCGATCTCTGCAGCACCCATACCGCGACGCAAAGCATTATGGTGTCGCAAAAGCCGTTCTATTTTGAACATAAGTGTGTCAGCTTCCGCCAAATCTATCACCCGAATAGAACGACGACCCACCTTATCCTCGTAAGCAGGACCAATTCCACGCTTTGTCGTGCCGATCACCAAATTCGACAGACTATCCTCCCGAGCAGCATCAAGATCACGATGTACAGAAAGAATCAAAGAAGCATTTTCAGAAACACGTAAAATATCCGGCGTAATCTCGATGCCCTGATCGCGAAGTTTTTTCAATTCCGCAACAAAATGATGGGGATCAACCACAACACCATTGCCGATAATTGATAACTTTCCACGGACTAAACCAGAGGGCAAAAGCGACAATTTATAACTAACTCCATCAACAACCAATGTATGACCTGCATTGTGTCCACCTTGGTACCTCACCACGATATCTGCCCGTTCAGACAACCAATCTACAATTTTACCTTTACCTTCATCGCCCCATTGTGTACCAACAACTACTACATTGGCCATAATTTTCTCCGCCATGTTTGATAAAATAAAACCAGTATGAAAAACAAACACCCTCTTATAACGAAACCTCGCAACAAGCGCGACTCCCCATTTCGGCTTTTCCAGTCTTCATCGCAATCAAGGACGTGATTTTCAATGATAAAAGCAACACTGTGACACAAAATACGCCCTCACCCTAATCCGCGTTTCTTTCTGAAAAAAGCCGAAAAATTTACAGCTTTTTATTATCGTCTTTACCAGTCCGTATAATTAGCACCCACCCTGCAATCTTTTATGATACACACAATCCCTGAAAGCCCTCCACTAGCACGAGGCGAGACACAGCCCAAAACCCTTTGCCCCCCTGCCCAGAAAGAACTACATTACAAAGCTAATTAAAGCCGAGCCCTTTCGATCTGAAACGCCCACTCAAGCCATTCCGTCAGCAGCTCAAGATCAGAAGCTTCAATTGTTACGCCCGTCCAAATCCGAAGGCCTGGAGGAGCACTCCGATATGAGCCAATGTCATAGGCAACCCCAGCTTCGTCGAGACGATCCACCACCGCTTTGATAAAAGATTCCCGCATCTCAATGTCCAAAGCAGTAACAATCGGATCCACAATTTCTAAACAAACAGACGTATTAGAGCGTATCTGAGGGATCTTTGCTAAATATTCTAGCCAAGGTGTTCTACGTACAAAAGCATCGATTACAGCAAAATTTCTGTCAGCTCGCTCCATTAATGCCGGCAAACCGCCTAAAGACTTCGCCCACCTCAACGCGTCAATGTAATCCTCGACACATAAAAGGGAAGGTGTATTAATCGTCTTTCCCCTAAAAATATTTTCATTTAATTTTCCGTTTTCTTTCATACAAAAAATTTGAGGCATAGGCCAAACCGGAGTATAATTCTCAATCCGCTCAACAGCGCGAGGACCTAAAATCAATATACCGTGCGCTGCCTCCCCCCCTAAAACTTTTTGCCATGAAAAGGTAACAACATCTAACTTCGAAAAATCGAGGTTCTGCGCAAAAGCTGCTGACGTTGCATCACAAATCGTTAAGCCTGCCCGCTCATCGGGAATAAAATCTGCACTGGGAACGCGCACACCAGAAGTTGTCCCATTCCACGTGAAAACGACATCACGGTCAAAATCAATTTGCGTCAAGTCCGGTAACGCACCGTAAGGAGCTTTCAGACAGCGCACATCAGGAAGCTTCAACTGATCAAGGATATCATTAGCCCAACCTGAACCAAAGCTTTCCCACGCAACCGCATCGACGCCACGTTCACCTAACAAAGACCATAAAGACATTTCAATAGCACCAGTATCCGAAGCAGGAACAATGCCTATACGATGATCAGCAGGCACTCTGAGAACCTCGCGGGTTAAATCAATGGCCTCAGAAAGCCTCAATTCTGCTATCTTCGACCGATGCGAACGCCCCAAAAGCGCTGTCCTTAAAACTTCAGTGGTCCACCCAGGTCGCTTACTACAAGGACCTGAAGAAAAATTAGGATTATTTGGACGACAATCTGGTTCTTTTAATACCACCACGAATCTCCCCTTTCAAAAAAATTTACCTTTCTTTAAAGAAAGATGCCTCCTTAAAAACACGACACCAACTACCTCTTTCCGCAGGCGTCTAAAACGTTTTTTATTTATTTCGTAAACTGAAAATGCACGAAATTTTAGGAAAAAACATCCCCATCAATCACGCTCACAGACCGATTTCCAAGGGAAATTGCACACGCCATTGCCACCATCGGACAGCGCCCTGATAAAAGCACACTAACGCATCCTAATATACCTATCAAGTTGATTTTATAGAAAGAGTAATTATAATTCCCGAAGTATAAAGCTTATCTCATCGAAAATTGATTATTTTTCTTTTGGTGACTAGACAGAGAAAATTTTGATGTTATAACCGCACACATCTCGCGTATTATGCGGGATACGCCCAGATAGCTCAGTTGGTAGAGCAGCGGACTGAAAATCCGCGTGTCCGTGGTTCGAATCCGCGTCTGGGCACCGTCTCTCTTAGGCTGTGCACAACCCGGCACGGAGTTATGTGCGTGTCCTTCGTTCCGGATGGTAGACTGTAAAAAACAGCAGAAAATAGGGATTTCAAGTTCTTTAAAGTCGCAAACGTAGAATCTTTCCAGTTTTTCCAACGTTTTCAGGATTACCTGAAGACTCTGGGGTTCTTCCGTTTTAAAAGTTAGCACGTCCCGAAACATTCCTTCCTTATCACCTTTTCTATCAACAGAGCACGTCACGCCCGGCGAATACGTCCACGGATCGAAATTACCTGCATCCTTGATAACCGCATAAAAAAATACGCAAAAGCTGACCCAAAATGAACTATCTACGATCCACCAAAATTGGCGTAGTGTTCCCACGAAAAATCCGAGCCACCTCCTGCTCAGAAAGCACCATTTTTTCCAAAATTATGCAGAATTCTAGAGCCACTCAGCATGCAATCAAAAAACAATTACTTCAAACGAGTACATACTTTAAAATTTGTCCACCGGGTAATAAAATTGTCACGAGAGCACTTAAGAAAGCGGATTAGATCTATTATCGAGCCCACCCAGCCCAGTAAATCATCGTTCAATACTAAGTACTCCCGTTATAAACTGTACATAATACGCGCACACGCAACCCCATATCTCTTTAGAAGAGATCAGATTCTTGTTTAAGTGAACTTAAATTAACTCTCAAAAATACATTTATCGTAAAAAAAATGATACATTGGCCGACTTATCCCAGTTACACTCTTTCAATACGTACAACATACAGACCCTGAAAACACTCTCTGAGGACATAAAAATGCACCCTATTCCGCAAACACCGGCGTTCGCTTTTGAAAAAACGAACTGTAGTTGGTTATGGTTGATAGCATGATAAATTTGTTTCCATTACTCTTTGTCTTGCTCTTAAAGACCAGACCAACTTGCAATTTAGGAACGCTACGCACAATGCAGCCTTAGGCCCAATTAATAAATACTCTGTTTTACATAATGCATCATTTATCTTACACTACGAACAGACTCCATTTTCCGCGATCTAAAAAATCACTAAAGTGACAACAATCATTCCCAATTTTCGATGACGACTTGTAAATTTTTCTGAGAATCAACAAAAACTTGGATAATTTATACTCGAAGTATAACGTCGATCTTTTACTGCGACATCATAAACGATAAATCCTAAAAACATAAGATCACACAATTTGGCCATTTTTTTAACAATGATCCAGTAGTGCACAGCCCTTATCCTGTATACCCTCTCTAATTTAAAACACAAACATAAGATAGGAGCACAACATACTATCTTTCTTTCCACCTTAAAATGTACGAGACCCAGAGCCTCTATTCAGAGCAAGATTTACTTTTTCCGTAACGAAATGAGAGGAATAGATTTTTTTACCGTAATCGCTATAGAAGATGCAACAAGCACCTTTAGGACGTCGCCAATCAAAAAACCAGACGCGATTACTAAAGAATTCAATAAAGAAACCTTAGTTACGTAAGCCATCCATGGTATCCCCAAAAGATACACAATTCCAATTCCACCTATAAAGTTTATTACAAATAATATAATAAAATTCAACCGATTCCAGAATAGCTCCACCATAAAGCCAATGAAAAGCGCAGCAAATACAAAGCCAATCAGATAACCGCCCCCAGCTCCTAAAAAGGCTCCAATGCCTCCGTGACCACCGGCTAATAGAGGCAGTCCAATCGCAACAAGTACAAGAAAAAGAGCAGACGCCAAAGCTCCTCTCTTCGCTCCGAGTATCGACCCCGTTAACATCGGCCCCATAGACTGTGCCGTAATAGGAACCCCGAGAAAAAAAGGCAAAATTATGGGAGGGAAAAGACCTAAAACTGCGTAAATAGCTGCAAATAAAGCAATATAAACCAGATCCTTCGTATTCAATTAAGCACCCTCCCTCTACGATTCTCTCATCATCATTACGCTCTGTCACCAATATCATCATCATAAGAACGCGCGTCTAAAGCCTCAGCGACCTCTGAAGCCATTTTTATGGTTCGTATAATTAAAGGTATCGCGAGGGAAAAAATATTGGCATCAAGCCCACGCGCCTGCTGCGCCTCGCGAACCTCATTAAATTTTTCACCAACGACTGGAATGAATCTAATCGTCATAGACAAAACCATACTAAATTTCGATGGATTTATACCAAAACACCGAAATGGCCGAAGTCCTGATTCAATTGAACTGACCATGTCTGAAACTTTTGTTGTAAAAGAAATAAGTGACGCTAAAAAAACGAGAATGACAAGACGCAATATAACCTCAAAGCCCACAAGCCAATAACTAGAAAAAACCTGAAAAATAAATATAAGCGCCAAAAACAAACTCATTGACTTAAACTGTTTAAAAACAATTTTGAAAGGAACCTTTGCAGCCCTGTATAATAAAGCCAAAAGCGACAAAAATAACAAAAGTACAGATATGGATGAAACCGCAAATATGGCAATTGCAAATACAGAAAGGGATACCAGCTTGATCCCGGGCTTAAGCCTATGGATTAATGTATTTTGGGGACAATATAAACCAATCACGCCATTCTTCTCGTATATTCTTTAATCGCTACAGGGGGTACATCGTCAACAATTATTTCTCCCTTGTCAAAGACAAGCACTCTGTCAAATTGTCTAAGAAACCCCAAGTCGTGCGATGCAACAATCGCCGTTTGTGACAATTCCTTTATGACTTTTGTGATGCGACGCTTGTTCCTCAAATCAAGCAACGTTGTTGGCTCATCAAAGACGATATAATCTGGTTTCATTGCCACTACACTAGAAATCGCAATTAACTGTTTTTGCCCACCACTTAATAAATGAACTGCATGATTTCTAAAAGCCTGAAGATCATAACGCTGTAAGATTTCATCCACACGCTTTTTGATCTCGTCTTTACTGAGTTTCAAATTCTTAAGCCCAAAAGATAAATCTTCTTCCACTAGAGGAAAAACTATTTGATTATCGGGATTTTGAAAGACAAAGCCCACCTTACGCCTTACTATCTTCGCATCACGCTTTGTATCGAACCCGTCGACGCTTACAAGACCGTAAGATGGCAATTGCAATCCATTTATAAGGCGAACGAACGTACTCTTCCCCGAACCATTTGCACCAATAACAGCAACCCGCCTCTCAGTGAGCTGCACACTAATACCCCTCAGAGCACATAAATCGCCAAAAATTTGTGTCACTTTATCAAATTTTATGATGCCCAAAATTTACTCCAATCAATATTTTTATACCATCCCTTTGCCAATATAACTAAATTTATAACCCAAGAACAGAAGCAAACACCATATAGAAACGACAACCACTACCAAACTCATATCAAGAATCAGTGCCAGAATGTATGCTTCAATAAAGGTCGCTTGTGTTCCTATAATACAGGAAAGATTTGCCATTAATTCACCGTTCCCAGAGCCACCAACAAACACCGTACAAAACAGTAGAGTGAGGAATCAGGGGCAAAATAATTAACGTAAGGCTGTAAAAAACATAGCAACAAATGAACTTTTTCTCTCCTTATGTATTTTTCAAAACTTCCAATGAACGTAAAAATAACGGTTTAAAAATTCCTACTCTGTCCATTAGATATTTAAGAGCGGCCCAGTATAAAAAAATTCATTATCGTTTTTGTATGCGATGAAAGCATCTAACACTCCTCTAAGACCTATGATCCGTAAGCTAGCATTAGTCGGCTTTATTACTGTGTCGTTTTTTCCTCTCTTGCGATTTTTTAAAGTTGTAGCTTGATAATCAACTGAATCCATATTTAGGTAAATATCACGTATTTTTTCTATGAGCTCAATTTCTTGTTTTAAGTTTTTTCGTCCAAAAGAACATATAAGGGTTTTAATTTCTCTCTCTTATTGATTTCATTTGATATGGAATCCCATAGGGAAAGTTCCTTTTTTGATTTTGTGGACACTTTTTATACTCCTGCTTGAATTCAGCTATACCCTTCCTTTCATGACTTCTACTATTTCATAGGCAATATTCTTCACTTCATACCGTGCTTTTTTATACTTTTCGTCGCTTTATTTGTGTCCGCATCTTCCTTCAGCTCTGACAATAATTTCGCTTGCGCGAAAATTTGCCTATAAGATCCCACACTATGAGAAAACCGATGCTTTAAATGTTTCAAGTTATTTCGGCTAAAGGCCTGCTCCAAGAACGCCTCCCAGTGCAATCATTTGAACATGGAGATTTTGAAAACCGCACCCCAACCCATTGTGCTATTCCTCAAACATTATTCCTCATCGGATTCATGCTCAATCTTTACCGAAAGAGCTAATAACGATTTTATGCACTTTTCAAAAAATTATAAAAGCGAACGAGAGCTCATTCTTACGCAACTTATCTATCCTTCTATACGTTACGAGGGTATCCCTTAAAACAACGAGAAAAATATGTTTCGTCCTTTATCTAAATTAATGGCTTTCATTTTCACCACGCTGACGATTATAGTATCCGTGGTTGATGGCGAACGCACCATTAGCACCGCACACTGGACAATAACACCCTTTAATAGAGTATTGGTAAACCTCCTACGTATTGACATCTTCGACCTCAACCAATCTATAAGCGATTCTATGCCAATTTTTATGTCCCCCATTTGCATCAGTCTGACATCTTTCCCTGCATGGTCTATCTCGGGGGCATTAGCAATAATGTTTTGTCTCTTAAATCGCAAAAAGCAAAAGCCCTTTCATAAAACTTCATTTATAAAAAGAAGGCACATTTTATACTGAAGAAACTTCTTTAAAATGCATTACAAATTCAAGCTAATGCTTTAAAAGGCTCCATCTTATCGATGATAATTCTAAAGATTATTTTGCGAATAAACGAAGAATAAAGATGTTTTCTGGCTTTATAAAAATGCAGTCGTCGATAAAAAGCGCTTTTCGTAGCCCTGACCAATGGCCCGCTTACCCACGCAAAAAGCGGCCAAGCACATCGTTCATCGTCATAAATGCAAGTTCCCCATACACACTTTTAACACCAAATACTCCCTAAATCGAAAAACCATTCTGCCAGTATAAACACAACATAAAAACAAAAAAAATACTGTTCTTTCTCTAGCTTTTACGAGCGACTTTCCCCAATCTCAAAACACTTTTTGTATCCAACAAATGATTAGACAAGACGGCTCTTGCTTTTGTACATTCTTTTAGCTATTACCCTAAAGTCAACTTTTGTCCGGTTAATACGTGACTTTGCGCCGCATTAGCTCAGTCGGTAGAGCACATCATTCGTAATGATGGGGTCGCTGGTTCGAACCCGGCATGCGGCACCGTTGATCCAATAACAGAAAAAACAACGGCGAGGATACAACCCACCGCCACTACGAGCGCCCCGACATGCCGCCTTTACAGCCAATTCTCCAGAACAAAAATCCCCGAAAAACCCCTCACACCTGCAAGCGCCTTGAAGTCCAACAATTCTCACATGTCTTTATCTCACGCAGAACCGACCCGACAAGATACTTACTCAACCAAAAAAACACGATAGAAATAAAGAACCGCTGCCGCCCCCATCCAACCTCCACCCGCTTGGCACAAACAGCACGCAAAATTTTACATACCCTACTCACTAAAATCTGTAGCGCACCCCACCAGAGAAAGTGACCCCAAAAAAGCCCGCCTTCGTAAGCTTATGTTGATAAGACAGATCACCATGAAGAACGAGCTTTGGAACTAGCTGAGCATTAAAACCCAACCCTGCTT